>CAKUEV010000031.1 GCA_934646845.1 uncultured Slackia sp. | reverse complement strand
CTATGATTTGTATGAAGTGAAACAAGGAGGAAACCCTATGCCTTCGATTCTGGTGTTCGGCCACAAGAATCCCGATAACGATGCGATTTCGGCTGCGGTCGGCTATGCTTATCTGAAGAATGAGCTTGCCAAGAAGAACGGCGAAGACGCGACGTACGAAGCTGTTCGCCTCGGCGGCCTTCCGCCCGAGACCGAGTGGATTCTTTCCGAGAACGGTATCGAGGCCCCGCGCCTCATCGAAGGCGTGGGCGAGGGCGACAAGGTCATCCTCGTCGACCACAGCGAGGCTCTGCAGTCTGCCGATGGCCTCGAGAATGCCGAGATCGTCGAAATCGTCGACCACCATCGCCTGGGCGGCCTTACCACTGCGCAACCGCTTCGCTACAACGCCATGCCTGTTGGCTCGACCTGCGCGATCGTTGCTCGCGAGTTCGGCATCGAGGGCGTCGAGATGCCCAAGGCTATCGCCGCCGTGCTGCTGGGCGCCATGCTTACCGACACGGTAATCATGAAGTCTCCCACCACCACGAATTTCGACCGCGACATCATCGCGAAAACGGCCGAATTCGTCGGCGTCGACCCGGTGGAATACGGCATGAACATTTTCAAGTGCCGCTCCAATCCGGCCGAGCTGCCTGTCGAGAAAATCGTGAACGCCGATGCGAAGGAATTCGAGCTTTCGAACGGCAATAAGGTTTACATTGGCCAGTTCGAAACCGTCGACCTTCAGGCCGTTCTTGGCCGCGAGGCTGAGATTCGCGAGGCCATCAAGGCTCTCGTTGCCGAGAAGGGCTACCAGTTCGTGCTCTTCTTCGCGACCGACATTCTGGCCGAGGGCAGCCAGTTCATTTGCGAGGGCGATACCGAATTCGTGAACAAGGTCTTCGACATCGACGTCACCGGCAAGAGCGTGTGGATGCCGGGCGTTCTTTCCCGTAAGAAGCAGGTTGCTGCGCCGATTCTCGCGGCTTAATTGAAAGGCCGGCCTTTCGGGGCCGGCCTCTTACTTTGCCGCGGTGTCGTTTGTGACGCGATACCGCGGTTTTTCTCGCAATCCATTCCCAAAACGTTCTTTTGGCATCGTTTTGGGAATGGGTTGCGGCATTTGCGGATGATTCGTTTCCAGAGCGTTCTCCACGCGGCTTTGTGTTAGGGTCTGATGTCTTCGGCGCGGGCGGGAAGGCTCTGCGATGCGAGTTCGAACTTCCTCTTTTAAGGTGGGCCTCATGCATAAGATTGGTTTTGTTGGGTGCGGAAATATGGGCCGCGCTATGCTCTCGGGCGTGCTTTCTGCTGGTTTGTGTAAGCCTGGCGACGTCGTCGTTTCTGCGCGCACGCAGAAAACGCTCGATGCCGTCCATGCGGAATTTGGCGTTGATGTGGCCTCGAGCAATGCTGAGGCGGCAAAAGCCGAGATGGTTGTTCTGGCCGTCAAGCCTCAAATGTATGAATCCGTCATCGCTGAAGTTGCGCCCTCGCTTTCGAGTGAGGCGATCGTGGTTTCCATCGCTCCCGGCAAAACGCTTTTGTGGCTTGCCGAAAAAACGGGCGTGAAAAAAATCGTGCGCTTAATGCCCAATACGCCTGCTGCCATTGGCTGCGGCATGACGTCTGTTGCATATGGCGATGGCCTTGACGAGGCTGACCAAGCTCGCGTTATGGCTTTCGTTCAATCGTTTGGCGAAGGCGAGGTACTGTCCGAGCATCTCTTCGACGCCGCAACCGCCGTTGCGGGCTGTTCCCCAGCATATGTATATATGTTCATTGAGGCCATGGCCGATGCCGGTGTTGCCGAGGGGCTGCCCAGGGCGTCGGCGTATCGCATGGCCGCGGCCGCCGTTGCGGGCTCGGCCCGCATGGTGCTCGAAACGGGCCAGCATCCCGCCGCGTTGAAAGATGCCGTGTGCTCGCCAGCCGGTACGACCATCGAAGGCCTTCGCGTGCTCGAAGAAAAAGGCATGCGTTCGGCGGTCATCGAGGGGCTTTTGGCGACGGTCGAAAAAGCCAAGCGCTTTTAAGAACGTAATTTTCGATAAAGAGATATAAGAAGGGTTTCGCGTGTCGGCAAACGACGGGAAGAAGCATATAGAACCACAAGACGAGTCGCGCGATGCTGCGCGTGCCCGCCTTGAACGCAGGCGGGGTCAGAATGCGGATGACGCATGCGACGATGACGTTCTTGACCTTTCGGGGCGCGGAGCTCGTCGTTCGAACAGAGGGGGCTCTTTTGAGAGTCGCTCTTCTCATGTATGTCATTCTCATTCGGGCATGCATGCTCAAGGCCATTCATACGGTCTTCGTGGTGCGAATTATATCGCGACTGTGCTCTCTGCGGTTTCCTCCATTCCGCGCTCTGTTACGGTTTGCGCTGTCGCGGTGTTGGTTGTCTTCTTTGGCATGCTCGCTGTTTCGCATTCATGTCATTCCCCCGAGGTTGCCACGGTGAGTCCTGTCGAGGAAGTCCAAGACAACGTCGCCAGCGCAATTGCCGAAGAAGCGGATTATTCGCAGCTGCCCGCATCCCTTGATGCAACAACGCTCGAGGCACTTAAGGAGCAGTCTGACGACATTCGTATCGTGCATATTGTCAATAATGCTTCTGCCCTTGCCAAAACTGGCGAGCTGTACCAACTTAAAATGCTTGAGCTTGCTTCGGAAGATCCTCAAGCTATCGATTATGTTGCTGACTTCCCCCAAAGCTATCCGCAAAGTGTCGGCAATGCCTATTCTGATGCAGTGCAAAAGGGAACAGTGCCCGACCTTAAGCAATGGGACGAACGCTGGGGCTATGTCGAATACTGCGGAGCGGCGATCGGGTCTACGGGATGCTGCCCTACGTCGCTTTCCATGGTCTATATGGCGCTCACGGGCAAAACCGACAAAACGCCCGCCGACATGGCCGCGCTTGCAACGGTCGATGGGTATGCGGTCGATGGGGAAGGCACCATCGGTAATTTTTTGCCGGATGAAGCTGCAAAGCTTGGCCTGACATGCAACGTTTTTTATCCTTCTGCGGAAAGTCTTGTATGGTTCTTGCAGAATGGTTTCTTCGTAATCGTGAACGTTGGCCCTGGCGATTTCACCGATAGCGGCCACTTCTTCGTTGCGCGAGGCGTTGCGAGCGACGGTTCGATCCAGATCAATGACCCATACTCCAGCGTGAATACCGCGAAAACCTGGGATGCGAACGCAATCGCGAATCAATCAATCATGATGTACGCCTTCCACGTCGCATAGGTGCTTTGTCGGCGCGCGTCGTCTATTTCTTCTGGTCGGCTTTCACGAACGTTTTCGTCCATTAATCCATGAGTCCCCATACCTCGTCGTTGCGGATTGCATAACATGGTATTGTTTGCGTTTGCGGGCTTGTGCCCGCATGTTCGCACGGAGGTTTTCATGAAGAAGTTTTTCACCAGTCTGCCGTTTATCTTGCTCGTGGCGGTGGTCGTGGGCATTCTCGTTGGCCTTGTTGCCAACGAGGCGGTTATGAATGTGGTTGTGACGGTCAAGTACGTGCTCGGCCAGGTCATCATGTTCTGCGTTCCGCTCATCATCATCGGCTTCATTGCGCCGTCCATCACGAAGCTCGGCTCGAACGTGTCGCGCATTCTTGGCGTGGCTGTGCTTATCGCGTATTGCTCGAGCATTGGCGCCGCGCTGTTCTCGATGTTCGCCGGTTACGCGATCATTCCCAACCTGTCTATCGCCACATCGGTCGATGGGCTCAAAGAGCTGCCCGATATCGTGTTTCAGCTTGATATTCCGCAAATCATGCCCGTCATGAGTGCGCTCGTGCTCTCCATTTTGCTTGGCCTTGCTGCGGTATGGACGCATGCAGACCTCATGTGCAAGCTGCTCGATGAGTTCCAGCGTATCGTTTTGGCTATTGTGACGCGCGTGGTTATTCCGATTCTGCCGCTCTTTATCGCCACCACGTTTTGCGGCCTTGCGTATGAGGGCACCATCACGCGCCAGCTGCCCGTGTTCCTCGCGGTGGTGCTTATCGTTATTGTCGGCCATTACATTTGGCTTGCCATTTTGTACGGCATCGCTGGCGCCTATTCGGGAAAGAATCCGCTCAAGGTTCTTCGCCAGTACGGCCCAGCGTATTTGACCGCTGTTGGCACCATGTCTTCCGCTGCGACGCTTGCCGTTGCGCTTCAGGGCGCCAATCGCGCTGTGCCTCCGCTGCGTCGCGACATGGTGAGCTTCGGCATTCCGCTGTTCGCCAATATCCATTTGTGTGGATCGGTGCTCACGGAGGTCTTCTTCGTTATGACCATTGGCCAAATGGTCAATGGGTCTATGCCTGAGCTTTCTACCATGATTTTGTTCTGCCTGCTGCTCGGCGTATTCGCCATTGGCGCCCCTGGCGTTCCTGGCGGCACCGTTATGGCGTCGCTCGGCCTTATCACGGGCGTGCTCGGGTTCGGCGACACTGCCACGGCGCTCGTGCTTACTGTGTTCGCTCTGCAGGATAGCTTCGGCACCGCGTGCAACATCACGGGCGACGGCGCTTTGACGCTCATGCTTACGGGCTACGCCGACCGCCATGGGATTGAAGAATCTGACGAGCATCGCCAGCTTTTCAATACTGAAGATGAAAAGAAGATTGGTTTGGCGAAATAGCTGGCTCGCGTAATGGGGTTACGCGTCCGGTGAAGCTGCGATGTATTTTGGGAGCCGCGTTTTGTGGCTTCCTTTCTTTATGGGGGCGTTTTAGAAAAGCGGCGATCGATGGTCTCGATTTGGAAAAGCTGCTATCGGCGCGGGAAAGCGACAATCGTCGGAGCGACGATTGTCGGGCGTATATCGAAAAGCGCTGTTTCCGTCCAAGCTCCGTTCAATGGTTGCGTCAAGGCGGCATGCCGGCGTTGTTTCCGCATTGAAAAACGTGTCTTTCAGGTGCGTTCCCTCCTTGTTGAGCGCACGCGGAACGAGGCCCTGTTTCATAATGCAATATATACATTGCATTTTTGCGTCTCCTTCCACAAACCGTTGGCTGGTTCAAGATTTTTTTGCCGATTCATTCACAATTCCTCGACTAAATTATGGTCTAAAGAGCTGTGACCTGGGAAAATAGCGTAAGAGATGAATAGATACGCCCGGGTGCGTGGCGTTTGACACTCTATTTTGACGATGGTAAAGTTTCGCCTTGCGTTTCGCGAGGGACGTTTGCTTGCGCCGGCGTGCTGCCAGGCTGCAGGCAAGGCCGAACGGTTTTCGAGCTCCTGGGTTGAACATTGAGTTCGAGAAGCGCAAGGCCAGGGGAGGGGCTGACCCACTCAGCCCAGGCAAGAACGAGCTTGTGCAGGTCGCTGGAAAGTGCCGGCAAGCCGTAAGATTTGAAGGAGAAGCTTTGCCTACTATTAACCAGCTGGTCCGCAAGGGCCGCGCCAAGCAGGTCGACAAGAAGAAGACCCCGGCGCTCAAGGGCAACCCCCAGAAGCGTGGCGTGTGCACGCGTGTGTACACCACCACCCCGAAGAAGCCGAACTCTGCACTCCGTAAGGTTGCTCGTGTTCGCCTCGTCAACGGCATGGAGGTTACCGCCTACATTCCTGGCATCGGCCACAACCTGCAGGAGCACTCCATGGTGCTTATCCGCGGCGGCCGTGTTAAGGACCTCCCGGGCGTGCGTTACAAGATTATTCGCGCCGCCCTCGACTGCGCTGCTGTGAACAACCGCATGCAGGCTCGCAGCCGTTACGGTGCTAAGCGCCCGAAATAAATATGAGTAAGTCGCGCGGGTCGATAAAGGCCTAATGGGGAAGAACCCCGGAAGCGCGCACAATCACCAAGGAGTACATTTATGCCTCGTCGTGCAGCAGCAGTCCGCCGCGAAGTTCAGCCGGACGCCGTGTACAACAACCGTTTGGTCACTCAGCTGATCAACAAAGTCCTTCTCGATGGCAAGAAGTCCCTCGCCGAGCGTATCGTCTACGGTGCGTTCGACATCGTCGCCGAGAAGACCCAGCAGGACGCCCTCAGCGTCTTCAAGAAGGCTATGGACAACGTTCGCCCCACCCTTGAGGTTAAGCCCAAGCGCGTCGGCGGCGCAACCTACCAGGTGCCGATGGAAGTCAACCCCCGTCGTGCCACCACTCTGGCCATCCGTTGGATCGTCGATTTCTCCCGCAATCGCAAGGAGCACACCATGGCTCAGCGTCTTGCTGCTGAAATCATGGATGCCGCCGAGAACACCGGCGCGTCTGTCAAGAAGCGTGAAGACCTCTACAAGATGGCCGAATCCAACCGTGCGTTCTCGCACTATCGTTGGTAGGGCGTGAGAGACAATGGCAAAGGCAAACGACCTTAATCTCACCCGTAACTTCGGCATCATGGCTCACATCGATGCCGGCAAAACCACCACGACCGAGCGTATCCTGTACTACACGGGCAAGACGCACAAGATCGGCGAGGTCCACGATGGCGCTGCCACCATGGACTGGATGGTTCAGGAACAGGAGCGCGGCGTAACCATTACCGCTGCTGCTACCACCTGCTTCTGGAAGAAGGATGGCGAAACCTATCGCTTCCAGATCATCGACACCCCGGGCCACGTTGACTTCACCGCTGAGGTCGAGCGTTCCCTTCGTGTTCTCGACGGCACCGTTGCCGTTTTCGACGCCGTCGCTGGCGTTCAGCCTCAGTCTGAGACCGTTTGGCGTCAGGCCGAGCGCTATGGCGTTCCCCGCATCGCGTTCATCAACAAGTATGACCGCGTTGGCGCCGACTTCCTGCATGCGATTCAGACGATGAAAGATCGTCTGGGCGCGAATGCCGTTGCTGCTCAGCTGCCCATGGGCGCTGAGGACAACTTCTGGGGCGTTATCGACCTCGTTACCATGACCGCATGGGACTTCAAGGCCGACGACAAGGGCATGACCTACCCCGAGCCGATGGACGCCATCCCGGCCGAATTCGCCGACGATGCCGCCCTGTATCGCCAGGAGCTCGTTGACGCCGCCGCTGACTGCGACGACGAACTCATGGAGAAGGTCCTCATGGACGAAGAGTTCTCCGTTGAAGAGCTCAAGGCTGCTCTGCGCAAGGGCGTTATTGATTGCAAGATCAACCCCGTGTTCGTGGGCTCCGCCTACAAGAACAAGGGCGTTCAGGAACTCCTCGACGCTGTCGTCGATTACCTGCCTGCCCCGGGCGACGTTCCTGCCATCAAGGGCACCAACCCCAAGACCGGCGAGGAAGACACCCGCGAAGCCGACCCGAAGGGTCCCTTCTCGGCTCTGGCCTTCAAGATCATGACCGACCCCTTCGTTGGTAAGCTCACGTACCTGCGTGTGTACTCGGGCAAGCTTGATTCCGGCTCCTACGTGGTCAACGCCACCAAGGACAAGAACGAGCGTATCGGCCGCCTGCTGCAGATGCACTCCAACCAGCGAGTTGACATCGACACCTGCGCCGCTGGCGACATCGTTGCCGTCGTTGGCCTGAAGAACACCACCACGGGCGACACCCTGTGCTCCGAGGATGCTCCTATCATCCTCGAGTCCATGGAGTTCGCTGATCCTGTTATCGACATTGCTGTCGAGCCGAAGACCAAGGCTGAGCAGGACAAGATGAGCCTCGCACTGCAGAAGCTCGCTGAGGAGGACCCGACTTTCCGTGTGTCCACCAACCACGAGACCGGCCAGACCATCATCGCTGGTATGGGCGAGCTGCACCTGGAGATCATCGTTGACCGTCTGCTCCGCGAGTTCAAGGTCGAGGCAAACGTCGGCAAGCCGCAGGTTGCTTACCGCGAGCGTCCGGGCCACGAAGTGCTCGGCGCCGAAGGCAAGTTTGTGCGTCAGTCCGGTGGTCGCGGCCAGTACGGCCATGCGGTCATCAACATGTACCCGCAGGAAGCTGGCAAGGGCTATCTGTTCGAGAACAAGATCGTCGGCGGCGTTGTTCCCAAGGAATACATCCCCGCAATCGACAAGGGCATCCAGGAAGCGCTGCACGCTGGCGTTCTGGCTGGCTACCCGGTCGAGGACGTTCGCGTCGAGCTCATCGACGGTTCTTACCACGAAGTCGACTCCTCCGAAGCCGCCTTCAAGGTTGCTGGCTCTATGGCCATCAAGGACGCTCTGCGCAAGTCTGACCCGGTCATCCTCGAGCCTGTCATGGCTGTCGAAGTCGAAACTCCCGACGAGTACACCGGCTTCGTCATGGGCGACATCCCGAGCCGCCGCGGCATGATTCAGGGCCAGGAGCAGCGCAACGGCGCTGTGGCCATCTCTGCGAAGGTGCCTCTGGGTATGATGTTCGGCTACGCCACCGACCTGCGTTCTGGTACGCAGGGCCGTGCGACGTACACCATGCAGTTCGATTCCTACGAGCCCGTTCCCAAGAACGTGGCTGCGGATATTATCAGCAAGGCCGGCGGCAACGCCTAATCGGCGAACCGCTTAATTCATGGAGGAAATGAAAGTGGCTAATCAGAAGATTCGCATCCGCCTGAAGGGCTACGACCATGAGATCGTGGATCAGTCCACCAAGCTCATCGTCGACACCGCCCAGAAGACCGGTGCCAAGGTTTCCGGACCTATCCCTCTGCCCACCGAGCGCAACCTGTACTGCGTCGTCAAAGGCCCGCACGTCGACAAAGACTCCCGCGAGCAGTTTGAGATGCGCACGCACAAGCGCCTGATCGACATTCTCGAGCCCACCCCGAACACGGTTGATTCGCTGATGCGCCTCGACCTCCCGGCTGGTGTCGACATCGAGATCAAGCTGTAAGGAGTGCATGAGATGATCAACGCTATCTACGGCAAAAAGATCGGTATGACTCAGATCTTCAACGAGGACGACCAGGTTGTGCCCGTCACCATCATCGTGGCTGAGCCCAACAAGGTTTGCCAGGTGAAGACCGCCGCTACCGACGGTTACGAAGCTGTTCAGCTTGGTTTTGGCGCTATCAAGCCCAAGAAGATCACCAAGCCCATGGGCGGCCATTTCGCCAAGCTCGGCACCGAGCCCGTTCGCTACCTGCGTGAGGTTCGCGTCGAGAATGCTTCCGAGTACAAGACCGGCGACCTGCAGACCGTTGCAGCTTTCGCCGACGTGAAGAAGGTCGACGTCACCGGCACTTCCAAGGGTAAAGGCTTCGCCGGCGTTATCAAGCGCCACGGCTTTGCTGGCGGCCCTGGCGGACACGGTGCTCACTTCCACCGCGCTCCCGGTTCCATCGGCCAGTGCGCCACGCCTTCCCGCGTCTTCAAGGGCGTTCGCCTTCCGGGTCACATGGGCTGCGACACCGTTACCGTGAAGAACCTCGAGGTTGTTCGCGTTGACGCTGAGCAGAACCTGATCCTCGTGAAGGGCGCCGTCCCGGGCGGCAAGAACGGCATCGTTCGCGTCCGCATGGCCTAGTGCCCCGCTTTATTAGGAGAAACACCACAATGGCTATTATTGACATCAAAGACGTCGCGGGCAAGACGGTTAAATCCGTCGAGCTGAACGACGCCGTGTTCGGCATCGAGCCGAACATCCACGTGATGCACACGGTCGTGCGTGCCTATCGCGCCGGCCTGCGTCAGGGCACTGCTAACACCAAGACCCGTGGCGAAGTTCGCGGCGGCGGCAAGAAGCCGTGGCGTCAGAAGGGCACCGGTCGTGCCCGCCAGGGTTCCATCCGCTCCCCTCAGTGGGTTGGCGGCGGCACCGTGTTCGGTCCCCACACCCGTTCTTACGCGTTCCGCGTGAACCGCAAGGAAGTCAAGCTTGCTATGCGCTCCGCGCTTTCCGCTAAGCTGGCCGACGAGCAGCTCACCGTGGTTGACCAGTTCGCCTTCGAGGCTCCTCGCACCAAAGATGCGAAGGCTTCCATGGAGGCCCTGGGCTTCGACAAGGTTCGTGCTACCGTTGTTATCGCTGACGACGACGTGAACACCTTCCTTTCGTTCCGCAACCTCGAGAACGTCAACATCATTCCCGTCTCGGCCGCCAACACCTACGAGCTCGTCGACAACAAGCAGCTCGTTCTGACCGTGGCCGCCCTGGAACGCCTCGAGGAGGTGCTTGCATAATGAAGGATCCCCGCGAGGTCATCATTCGCCCGGTTATCACCGAGCACAGCTACGACATGATGAACAAGAACACCTACACCTTCGAAGTCGCCAAAGACTCCAACAAGGTTGAGATTCGCCAGGCCATCGAAGCTATCTTCAATGTGACCGTGACGAAGGTGAACACCCTGAACGTCAAGTCGAAGCCGAAGCGCGTTCGTATGCAGCCGGGTCGCACCCGCACCTGGAAGAAGGCCATGGTTACGCTGAAAGACGGCGACACCATCGAGCTCTTCAACGCATAAACTCTTTTGAAGAATCGCCCTTAGGCTTTTCGACAAACGAGCTCAGCATGCTTGATTGAAAAGGCTGGCCGAAAGGCCGGCCTTTTTTCGTGCCGTTCGTGCGGCCATAAATGCCGCTCACCGCCGAAAGCACCCTTAAATATTACAAGTCATTTACCCACGCCTGAAAAGCTTCGAATTTGGGGTATTCTACTCGTCGGCTTGAAGAGGAAAGGGCATTGCGCATGGGGAGCGATGCATTCGTGCTGGGCTCGGGCAGGGTTCTTGTTTTTGAATTTTGCCCGCGCCTTACTTGCACGGCCTCCAATATGAGCCGTGGGCGCTTCGATGCTTTGCTTGGAAGGTTGGGCATCGACTGTACCTTTTCGAAAGGGAGGATCATGGAAAACTCGTTTAACCTCGATCGCCGCACGTTCGTTGCTGGCTCCGCTGTGGCTGCTGCCACCGTTGGCCTGGGCCTTGCTGGTTGCGGCGGCGGAAGCGACGCTGGCTCCGAAGGCGCTACCGGCTCCACCGCGACTGCGGCTGAGGGCGGCACGCTGACCGGCGCTTGCTCTTACACGTCTACCAACGTGAACCCCATTGGCAACAGCTCTGCTCTGATGCTTGCTGCTACCTGGCATGTTTTCGAGGGCCTGTACGACCTCGACCTGCACACCTACAAGACCTACAATGCCCTGGCTGCTGACAAGCCGGTCAAGGTTTCCGAAACCGAGTACGAAGTTGCTCTTCGCGACGGCGCTAAGTTCTCCGACGGCACCGCTGTTACCGCAGCCGACGTCGTGAACGCCTTCGAGCTCAACATGGCCGACGCCACCTACGGTGCGTTCCTTTCCTTCATCGACGCCGTTGCCGAGAAGGACGACACTACCGTCACCTTCACGCTGAAGTACCCCTTCGAGAGCCTGCTCGAGGGTCGTCTGTCCGTCGTTAAAGTTTTCCCGAAGAGCCTTACCGAGGACGACCTGAAGACCAAGCCCATCGGCTCTGGCCCGTGGATGTACGACACCATCAATGGCGACGACGGCGGCGAGATCGACTTCCTGCCCAACGCCAACTACAACGGCGAGCACAAGGCTACCGCCGACAAGATGCAGTGGTTCATCCAGCTCGACGAAACCGCCCGTACCACCTCTTTGCAGGAGGCCACGGTTCAGGTCATGGAGAACGTTCCCGACGCCAACGCCGACCAGCTTTCCGCTGCTGGCGCTACCGTTGAGTATGTCCAGGGCTTCAACCAGCCGTTCCTTATGTTCAACACGCTGAAGGCTCCCTTCGACGACTATCGCGTTCGTCAGGCGTTCTTCTACGCTATCGACGTTGACAAGCTCATCAGCAACCAGATGGCTGGCCATGCGAGCAAGGTTACCGGCTTCCTGCCTAAGGACCACAAGAACTATCACGAGGCCAAGACGGTGTACACCTATGACACCGAGAAGGCCAAGAAGCTGCTCGAAGAGGCTGGCGTGAGCGACCTTTCCTTCAAGCTTCTCACCAACAACAACTGGGTCAAGGGCCTTGCTGCTCAGATTAAGAACGACCTTGAGGCTGCTGGCGTTAAGTGTGAGATTCAGGAAGAGAAGATCAACTGGTCTGCCCTCGCCGAGTCCGATTCTGTTCTTGACTATGACGTCATGCTCACCCCTGGCGATCCGACCTGCTTCGGCAACGACCCCGACCTGCTCATGAGCTGGTGGTACGGCGACAACACCTGGACCCGCGGTCGTTCTTGCTGGGCCAAGGCTGCCGACGGTAAGTGGAAGGAGCTCCAGGAGCTCATGCAGGAGGCTCGCGAAGAGGCCGACGAGAAGGCTCAGCAGGAGCTGTGGAACCAGTGCTTCGACATCATCGCCGAATACTGCCCGCTGTACCCGCTGTTCCATCGCGAGGTTGCAACCGGCTACTGGGCCGACAAGATCGCAGGCTTCAAGCCTATCGCGACCACGGGTCTGGTCTTCATCGACGCTTCCGCTGCTGCCAACTAACGCAGGGAAGTCATCTGATGCTTTAAGGAACGCGCTTCGGCGCGTTCTTTTTTTGTTGTTGAAATGTTGATGTGCGGTTTCCATGGCGAAAACTTGAATTCGATGGAGAACGAACTATCCGTTCGCGCTTGAATATTGCCGCTTGCCGTCGATTTTAATCCGCTTACGGGGGAGGGGGTCTGCGTTCGAATTCATCTCGAGAAAACAGCGGTTCTTATTCGTCGGTGAGCGGCCTTTTTCTGTATAATCAATAAGTCTGTTCTCTTGCCTTTGACGGGGAAGCGCAGGCTTGTTTTTTAGGGAAGCGGGCAAAGCCCGCATGATTGCGAAAGGGGGAACACGGTGAGCAACCTCCTCAGATTGATTGGCCGACGTTTGATCGCTCTGCCAATCATGATCATCGGCGTCACTATCCTCGTGTTTTTCCTCATGTCGCTTTCGCCGATCGACCAGGCATATTCGGTCCTTGGCGAAAATGCGTCAGAAGCTCAGGTCATTCAGTATCGTGAAGAGCATGGCTTGAATGATCCTGTGCTTGTGCAGTACGGCAACTTCATGGTCGGCCTTGTTCAGGGCGACCTTGGCACCTATGGCGCCAACAACGCATCGGTCACCGATCGCGTTGCGCAGGCTCTGCCGGTTACGCTGCAGCTTACGTTTATGGGTTTGATCATCGCGGTGGTTCTTGCGACCCTCCTCGGCATCGTTTCCGCTGTGTATCGAGACAAATGGCCCGACCAACTTATCCGCGTGTTCTCAATCGCGGCAATCGCTACGCCTTCTTTCTGGCTGGCGGTTCTCATGATCTTGCTGTTCTCGTCTATGCTGCACGTGCTGCCCGCATCCGGTGCGCTGCCCAACTTTGCGCAAGACCCGGCCGGCTGGCTCGCCCGCATGGCGATGCCCGCTATCGCACTGGCTATTCCCGTCACTGGCCAGCTTACTCGTGTTATTCGTACCTCTATGGTCGAAGAGCTTGATAAAGACTACGTGCGCACCGCGCTTGGCGCCGGCATCCCGAAGGGTGTCGTTATCGGCCGCAACGTGCTGCGCAATGCCCTTATTACGCCCGTTACCGTTCTTGGCCTTCGCATTGGCTACCTTATCGGTGGCGCGGTCGTTATTGAGGTTATTTTCAACCTGCCCGGTATGGGCATGGCCATTCTGTCCGGCATTCAGTCCAACTACACCATGCTCGTTCAGGGCGTCGTGTTGGTTGTTGCCGTGACGTTCATCATCATCAATATCGTGGTGGATATGCTCTATATCCTGATCGATCCGCGAATCAGGACGGTGTAGCACCATGGCTCAACTTCGTGGCAACCTC
>CAKUEV010000030.1 GCA_934646845.1 uncultured Slackia sp. | reverse complement strand
TCTCTGGGCTTAGCTGAATATTGTAATGCCTAGCGTTGGCCGGTGAGGCGGGCACCGTTATCTTCTCGGCCGATTGTCGATATGCGGTTGGACCCGCTTTCTGTTTGTGGCCGTCTCTTCCATCCGCGGCTGACAATCTGCCGTTCGCCGCTGCAATGTGCCGCTCATTCGTGAGGCGTTATCGGCTGGATACATTCGCACTTTAGTGTGCTAAAGTTCGTCGAACACAATGAAACTTTATACGGTGTTAATTGCGCTGCGGTTGATTTCTGCCGTGCGTCGCTGTGCGTTGTAAGCACATGGAAAGGAAGCCATGGTCGTATATAACGAACTCACGGACGAGCTTGTCGCTGAGCTCGCCGCTATCGTCGGCGAGGACAATTGCCTTACGGGCGGGGACATCAACGAAGACTATTCGCACGACGAGATGCCTATTTACGGCACGCACATGCCTGACGTTGTGGTTCTTCCTGCAAACACCGATGAAGTCTCGGCCATTATGAAGCTTGCGAGCGCGAACAATATCCCCGTAACGGTGCGTGGCGCGGGAACGGGCTTGGTGGGTGGCAGCACGCCGTTGGCGGGCGGCATTGTGCTGTGCACCATGCGCATGGACAAGATTCTCGAATATGACGAAAACAACTTGTTCGTGCGCGTGCAACCGGGTGTGCGCCTGTGCGATTTGGCGGCCGATGCAATTGATCACGGCTTCATGTACCCGCCTGATCCGGGCGAAAAAACGGGATCCGTGGGCGGAAACGTGTCCACGAACGCCGGCGGTATGCGAGCCGTGAAGTACGGCACCACGCGCGACTATGTGCTTGCCATGACGGTGGTTCTGCCGAGCGGCGAGGTGCTGCGCCTGGGCCGCGAGGTCGCGAAAGCAAGCTCGGGCTATAGCTTGCTGCACCTGATGATTGGCTCGGAGGGCACGCTTGGCATTATCACCGAGCTCTCCATGAAGCTTATCCCCAACCCCAAAGAAGACATGAGCTTCATCCTCTCGTTCAGCGATATTCAAACCGCCATCGCCGCCGTGCCGAAAATCAAGCTCGCGGGCTTGAATCCGCAGTCTATCGAGTTCATGGAGCGCGACATCGTGGATTCTTCGGCCGAATACACGGGGAACAAAATCATTCCCACGGTGGTCGACGGCAACGAATGCGGCGCATATATCCTGGTCACGCTCGATGGCAACGACGAGGACGAGATTTTCCAGCGCGCCGAAACGTTGGCCGAAATCGGCGAAGGAGCGGGCGCCTTCGACACGCTCGTTATCGAGCATCCGGCCGATAAGGCGGCGGTATGGGCGGCGCGCAGCGCGTTTCTCACGGTAATCGAGGCCGAAACCGAGTATCTCGACGAAATGGACGTGGTGGTTCCCGTTGATAAAATCGCCGAATTCCTGGGCTTTATTCATGATACGGGCGTCCAGAACGACGTGCTTATTCGCTCGTTCGGCCATGCAGGTGACGGCAATTTGCATATTTATTGCTGCGGAAACAACATTGAACGCGAGGCGTTTCTTGAGAAATCGACGCGCGTTATGCGCGCGGCATACGCTAAATGCAATGAACTGGGCGGCCAGGTTTCTGGCGAGCACGGCATTGGACACGCGAAGAAGGAATACCTGCGCGAATCGGTAGGAGACACGGCGTTTTCCCTGATGGCAAGTATTAAACAGGCGTTTGACCCGAAGGGCATTCTGAACCCCGGCAAAGTTTGCAACTAAAGCGGCCGTGCTGGGCGTATGGATATGCGTCCTGCATGGCGAAATGGGAAGAACCTGCGATTATGGGCTTGAAGCGCATTTCTCGGGCGGAGCGGGCTGGCCTCGCTCCGCTTTCTTGTTTTAGGGGATCTGTGGCCCTTTCCTCTTGCGAGAGGCTCGGCGAGGCCGACAAAGATCCCTATTCCATGCAGCGGCCATGACGGGTTCGAGATTTTGCCATGCCAGATGGCGGGTAAAGCATCGAGAAGTCTTATAGAACGGTCTGCCTTTCCTGGAGCGAAGTTGACGGTGGGCGAAATGCGGTTTTGGGATACCCGTAGGCGAGGTATTGGGTCGAGCTGTTGTCTTAAAACGGGCCCAGCGTAAAGCGAAGTGCCCGTTTTTGCCAAAAGTTACGAATTCGGGGGCTTTTCGGCGCTGAAAGCAAGGGAGCTTGGCCTGATTTGCAAGATATATCTTGCAAATCAGGCCAAGCTCGATCATGAAACAGCTTGTATAGGCCCTCGAAGTGCAGTAGTTCTGGCAAATACGCCCCCGAATTCGCAACTTTTGTCACTTTTTGGCGATTTGTTTTACGCTGATTAGGTCGGCGATAGTTTGCAATGACAGGTCGGTCGCCGCCATCTCGTCGGCGCAGCGTTTGAGCTCGGCCTGCAAAAACTCCTGGTTAGGTACGTCTTTCTTATATTTGAGGTCGTGCTCGATGCTTGCCCAGCTATCCATTGCGATGGTGCGAAGTTGAACCTCGACGCACATGCGACGGCCGAATTCGAAGCGATCATCGCCGGCCGGCGCTTCAACTTCCTTTGGTTCGACGGCGTCAAATGTGCCCGTTGTGTTCAGCTGGTCAATAAGTTGCGATAGGGAAATCTCTTGCGCTTCAATGGCCGCCTTGGCCGCGGCTCGCCTCGTTGCATCGGGGTCGAGCTCCGAGTCGTTCGCGCGCGCAAGAATCATGTGGTAGCTGCGATACCCGTTTGGCTTGGGGTGCAAAATGTAGTCTTTTTCCTGTACGACCTCGAAGCATGGGAGCTCGCGAATGAACTGCGCGACCGACGCAACGTCATCGACGAGCGGACAAATCACGCGCACGCCAGCTGCGTCATGCACAGCGTATACGGCATTTTCGGCAGTAGGCTCGTATCCGCGCTTAACGAGCTTTTCTCTCATGCTGTCGGGCGACTTGATGCGCGTTTTCCACGACGAGATGGGCTTGCGCTCGCGGTTCATGCCGCGCTCCATTAAATACGTCTCGAGAGATATTTCAAAACGCCAGGTAATCTCCTTTAGTTTCTGTAAGTAATCGCCATAGAAATCGGCATCGGGCGGCAAATCGATCGAGGGAAGAGATTGTTCTTCGGCCTCGGTGGTGCCTAGGTGGGTTTCGGCGCGCTGCTGCGTGCCGACGGATTGAAGAGTGCTCGATGGCTGCATGTAAGCTTCCTTTCCGCGCACCCACTATGGTACGGGCGCAACGCCGCGGAAACGCCGCAGTTGCGCGGCCGTTACCAACCCGATGCCTGGCGTTCAGATGCTGGCAAGACGCTTGAATACGAGGTGCGCGTGGAATGTTTTACCGGTGGCGCGACTTGGGACGGGCTTGCGTTTAGCGGCGTGAGTCCTCGGGAAAGGGGTCGTCGATCATGCGTGGCCAGTGATAATCGTCGCGTTCGAGCATGAACAGTTCGAGCAACGTGGATGCGATGCCAGCTGCGCCGTCGTAGAAACCGATGCGCTGCGAGAGTTCTTCGGGGCGCACTCGCTCCCATGCGAAAGGCCAAGAGGCCGACCCGTCGGCGTGCGTTTTCATCGAGCCCAACAATATATCGCCGCAGCGTGTGGCGAACTCGCGCCAGCGCGGCGACCCATCGATGCAGTAGAGACCCAAGAATGTATGCGCCATGCCGGCGTGACCGCAGCAGTAGCATACGGTATTCCAGAGGCCGGCCGACATATGCTCGGGTGCGCCGAGCGCTTCGGCTCCGTCGGCGAGTTGATCGACCATCGTTGTCCAACGAGTATCGTTGTCGAGGGTCCCCATCAGGGTGGGGAAGCGCAATGTTCCTGCGATGCCGTGGCAATATCCCAAGTAGAAGACGGTGAATTCGTCATCTCCGCCCAATTTGTGGGGGAGGAGCTTGCCTCGTTTTTGCGGCACGGCTACGGCGTCGAGGAAATCGGCGCATCTGCGTGCAACTTCAAGATAACGCGCATCGCCCGTAATGCGGAAAAGATGCGCGAGCAGATATCCCGACCCAGCGCTCCCGAAGGCGAAATTCGGCCAATCGAATGGGGTTTCGATGCCCGCACCGTTGAAATCAATGCCGCCGCGCGGGTTTTCCGCGCCCCAGTGCAGGTATTGCGCGCCAGCGGCCTTGATGAATTCAAGCAACTGCTGATCGCCGAACGTTTCGTAGAGCGCGATGAGGAATAGCATAATGCCGCCGTCCATCAGCAACGCGGGGCTACCGGTCCAATAGGGGCCGCTTTCGCCTTGTTGCGCAGATTCATCGGTATAGAAGCGTCCGATTGCTTGTGCCGCCCGGCGATACTTTTCGGCGTCTCTGCTTTCCGCGAAGGTTTTAGCGCCTTCGATGAGCACGAGGCCCACGCCGCCAACGCCCATGTGGGCGCCTAGGTGCACGCCAGGCACGCCCTCGCGGTTATCTTGGAAGGCGGCCTGTTCGGGAAGCAGCAGGTCGCGCCAATGCGCGGCTGCGTAGGAAAGTCCGCAGCGTGCTTTCTCGGCGAATTCGGCGCTGCCAGTGACCTCGGTGAGTTTCAGATAGAAATACGCTACACCGGCCGACCCGCTGTATAGCGATAGGTCGATTGGCTGGCTTGCGTCCTGCTGCCAGAAGATGCCTTCGGGCGTCTTGTGCTCGAAGGTTGCGATCCAGCGTTCGGCCGATAGCGCCGCATTCAGGTAATCACTCGCGTTTTGCGCGTGGTGTGTCGGGAACGGTTTTCCGGGGGCGTAGGCCATGCCCTGCGGCGCCTGATTCGATTCGATTGAGCATGCTTCGCACATGGTGCTTCCTTTGACTTCCTCGATATTTTTCACGAGGACATTGTGACGCAGCAGGGCTTTGTTTGACGAAGATTTTTCGCTTGCTAATTGTTTGGCGACCGTATTTGGACGCTTCACGGCCAGTGGTGCGCGTTTGCGTGCGAGCGGCTGACTGGTTTCCGCTCGCAGCGAAAAGTTATCTGTTCGCAATCCAGGCAACTGTTTTGTGAAATTCGTTCACTTTATCGCATTAAAGCGCGATAGCCCCTTGCGCTTAGCCGTGCGCTCCGTATAATCAACGTCACTCAATAAATGCGACGACAGGGCGAGTAGGAACGAATCCATCCCACAGCAAGCAGGCGTGCTGAGAACCTGCGGTGGACGGCTCCGAAAACTCCCTCGAGCAGCGAAGCTGAACGCAGCTGGTCAACGCGGAACACCCACCGCGCGCCACCGTCAGTATGCAACGCCGGCGCCTTCCGTGATAAGGCATCGAGAGCGAAGTGTCTTCGTCGACCGCATTCCTTGGGCTAGCGATAACGCTTGAAGGAAGAAGGAAGAAACGATGCAACTTCGTAGCGATGCCGTTAAAGTTGGCGTGGCGCGTGCTCCCCACCGCAGCCTGCTGAAGGCCGACGGCCTTACCGATGAAGAAATGAAGAAGCCCCTCGTCGCGGTGTTCAATTCCCGCAACGACATTATTCCGGGTCACAATAACCTCGATAAAATCTGCGAAGCCGTGAAGGCTGGCATTTATATGGCCGGCGGCGTTCCGTTCGAGATTTCCACCATCGGCGTGTGCGACGGCATTGCCATGAACCACGATGGCATGCATTACTCGCTCGTTTCCCGCGAGGCCATCGCCGACAGCTTCGAATGCGCTGTTCAGGGCCATCAATTCGATGCTGCCATATGCATTCCCAACTGCGACAAAATCGTTCCCGGCATGGTGCTCGGCGCCCTGCGCGTGAACATCCCCACGGTGTTCGTTTCCGGCGGCCCCATGCTCCCCGGCCATGAAGCTGGTTGCAACTGCGGCCCCACGACCGACCTGAACACCTTGTTCGACGGAGCGGGCCAGGTGAGCGCCGGCACGATGATCGAAGAACAGCTCAAGTACTACGAAGACACCGCATGCCCCACGTGCGGCAGCTGCTCGGGCATGTTCACCGCGAATTCAATGAACTGCCTGTGCGAGGCTTTGGGCATCGCGCTTCCCGGCAACGGCACCATCCCCGCTGTGTACTCCGAGCGCCTGCGTCTGGCAAAGCATGCAGGCATGAAGGTCATGGAGCTGCTCGAAAAGGGCATTTGCATCAAAGACATCATCTCTGAGGCGGCAATTCACAACGCCATGGAATGCGATATGGCGTTTGGCGGCTCCACCAACACGGTGCTGCACCTGACCGCCATCGCCATGGCGGCCGGCCACCCCATCACCATGGACGACTGGGACGCGGCAAGCGCCCGCACTCCGCACTTGGTGAAGCTGCAGCCTTCTGGCCCGCGCCCGCTTATCGACCTGTATGCCGTGGGCGGCGTGCCGGTTGTCATGCATGAGCTCAACGAGCTGGGCCTGCTCGACGAAAGCGCGATTACCTGCATGGGCCCGCTTCCCGAGTACATCGCCAACTGCACCAAGCCGGCCGACGGCGAGGTGTGCCGCAAGCATGACAACCCGTTCTCCAAGGTGGGCGCCCTGCGCGTGCTCCATGGCAACATCGCCCCTGATGGTGGCATCGTGAAGAAGAGCGCCGTCGACCCCAGCATGCTCACGCATACCGGCCCCGCCCGTTGCTTCAACAGCGAGGAAGAGGCCTGCGAGGCGATTTTCGCTGGCGAAATCAAGCCCGGCGACGTGGTCGTTATTCGCTACGAGGGCCCGAAGGGTGGTCCGGGCATGCGCGAAATGCTCACGCCCACGAGCGCCATTGTTGGCATGGGCCTGTCCAAGAGCGTTGCGCTTCTGACTGACGGCCGCTTCTCTGGCGCCTCGAAGGGCCCCTGCGTTGGCCATGTGAGCCCCGAAGCTGCAGCTGGCGGCCCCATCGCCCTTATTGAAGACGGCGATCAGGTCACCGTTGATATTGAAGGCGGCAAGCTCGAGCTGCATGTAAGCGACGAGGAACTCGCTGCTCGCCGCGCCGCTTTTGTGGCACCTGCGCCCAAGCATAATCACGGCGTGCTTGCCAAGTACGCGAAACTCGTTTCAAGCGCCGACAAGGGAGCGTATGTCTCATGATGAACACCTTGACTGACAAGCTGGCTCAAAAGCAGCTCGCCATTGAAGGCAAGCCGCTTGGACCCGGCAGCCATACCGAGCACGAGGGCAAAACGATGACGGGCGCCCAGGCGATTATTGCTTCGCTTGAGGCCGAAGGCGTCGACACCGTGTTCGGTTATCCCGGTGGCCAGGCCATCAAAATTTACGATGCGCTGTACGACAGCAAGAAGCTGCACCATGTGCTCGCCCGCCACGAGCAGGGCGCCACGCACATGGCCGACGGTTACGCGCGCGCCACGGGCAAGGTTGGCGTTGTGCTGGTAACGAGCGGCCCGGGCGCCACGAACACGGTGACGGGCATCGCGACCGCATACATGGATTCCATTCCCATGGTGGTTATCACGGGCCAGGTCACGCGCGGCGTCATCGGCACCGACTCGTTCCAGGAATCCGATATCGTGGGCATCACCATGCCTATCGTGAAGCACAGCTTCCTTCTGCAGTCGACCGACGACCTTACCGAAACGTTCCGCGAGGCGTTCTACATTGCTTCGACCGGCCGTCCGGGTCCCGTGCTCATCGATATTCCGAGCGATTTGCAGGGTGCCGAAATGGTGTTCCACTATCCCGATAGCGTGAACATCCCCAGCTACCGCCCCACGTACAAGGGCAACGCCAAGCAAATCAAGCAGGCGACCGCGCTCATTGAGACTTCGAAGCGTCCGCTGCTCTACGCAGGCGGCGGCATCGTGAGCTCCCACGCGTGCCAGGAATTGAAGGCGCTCGCGGAAGCTATGCAGATCCCCGTGGTTACCACGCTGCTCGGCAAAGGTTGTTTCCCCAGCTCGCATCCGTTGAGCTTGGGCCCCGTGGGCATGCATGGCTCCAAGTACGCCAACATGGCCATGACGGAATGCGACCTCATCATTGCCGCCGGCGCCCGCTTCAGCGATCGTGTGACCGGCAAACTCGATGAATTCGCGCCGAACGCCAAGGTCATCCATATCGATATCGACCCGGCCGAAATTGGCAAGATTCGCGAGGCGAACGTGCCTATCGTCGGCGACGCCCAGGGCATTCTGGGCGGCATCGTGGCTCAGCTCGAAAAATCGGGCGCTGAGCCCATCGATGCCGAATGGGTCGAAACGGTGAATGAATGGCGTGAGCGCTGGCCGTATTACGACGACCAGTTCAACGATTACCCGAACCAGATCGTTCCCGAGGTTGCGCTCGACGAACTCTCCAAGCAGCTCGATCCCGATAACTCCATCGTGACGACCGAAGTTGGCCAGCATCAGATGTGGGCCCACCAGCACATTGGCCGCGAGCATGCGCGCTCGTTCCTTTCGAGCGGCGGCTTGGGCACCATGGGCTTCGGTTTCCCCGCGGCTATCGGCGCCAAGTTCGGCTGCCCCGACAAGCAGGTCGTGTGCGTTGCGGGCGACGGCTCGTTCCAGATGAACAGCCAGGAAATGGCGACCGCGGCCATCAACAACGCCGCCGTGAAGGTGTTCCTGCTCGACAATCGCGCGCTGGGCATGGTGCATCAGTGGCAGAAGCTGTTCTATCACGAGCGCTATTCGTCCACGATTCTCGACCCGGTGCCCGACTTCGTGAAGCTCGCCGACGCATACGGTTGGGAAGGCGAGCGCATCGAGAAGCCCGAAGAGGTGGCTCCCGCGATTGCGCGCATGCTTGCGAGCGATAAGCCGTATCTGCTCGACGTTGCCATTTCGCCTGATCAGAACGTGTATCCCATGGTTGCGCCAGGCGCTGCGCTCGACAACGTGATTGGCGCGATCGACGTTACGCTCGGCGCTGTTCGCGTGAACGGCAAAGGCGTCGGCAAGAAGGACGAAAAGGAGGGCGAGGAATAATGAAGCACATCCTTTCCGTATTGGTCGAAAACAAGTCGGGCGTGCTCTCGCGCGTGACCGGCATGATTTCACGCCGTGGCTTCAACATTGAATCGCTTACCGTTGCCCCTACCGAAGATCCCACGATGAGCCGCCTTACGGCAATCGTGAACGCCGACGAGGTTGGCTATGAACAAATCACCAAGCAGCTGCACAAACTGGTGAGCGTGTACAAGATCACCGACCTCACCGACGAAGACGCTATTGAGCGCGAGCTGGCATTGTTCAAGGTGAGCGCGCCGGCCGATCGCCGTCACGAGATTATCGAGATCGCGAACGTCTTCCGAGCCAATATCGTGGATGTGGGTAAAAATTCGCTCACGATCGAGGCGACGGGCGACGAAAGCAAGCTCGAGGCGATGGAGGACCTCTTCCGAGCCTACGGTCTGAAGCAGCTCGTTCGAACCGGCAAAATCGCCATGTCGAGGAATTCGAAGGACTAGCCAAGTCATTCTTCGACAATCGGTCTGTCCAGCCGGGTTTGGCACGCGGAGGAACGTGCAGCGTGCTCAAACAGTCCTGAGCTCGCACGAACAGCACATTAAGTGCTGTTCGGCTCGTGCGGAACTGCGCCATGCACGCTCCACCGCGCGCCAAGCCCTTGCAAAGTTGTTGTATGCAGTCAAAGAAAAAGGAGAAACTCATGGCTGTTACTATCTATTACGAAAATGACGTGAACCCCGAGATCATCAAGGGTAAGAAGGTTGCGATTATCGGTTATGGCTCGCAGGGCCACGCCCATGCGCTCAACCTCATGGACTCGGGCGTCGACGTTCGCGTTGGTCTGCGCGAGGGCTCCAAGAGCTGGGCAAAGGCTGAAGAAGCTGGCCTGAAGGTCATGCTCGAGGACGAGGCTGCCGAAGAAGCCGATGTCATCATGATTCTTATTCCCGATGAGCTGCAGCCTGAGGTTTACGAGCAGCACATCGCTCCGCACCTGCATGCTGGCGACACGCTCGCTTTCGCTCATGGCTTCAACATTCACTATGGCTACATCAAGGCTCCCGAGGACGTCAACGTCATCATGTGCGCTCCTAAGGGCCCGGGCCACATCGTGCGCCGTCAGTTCACCGAGGGCTCTGGCGTGCCCGACCTGGCTTGCGTCGCCCAGGACGCTACTGGCGATGCGTGGGATATCGCCATGTCCTACTGCTGGGGCGTTGGCGGTGCCCGTTCCGGCATCATCAAGGCGACCTTCGCGCAAGAGACCGAGGAAGACCTCTTCGGTGAGCAGGCTGTTCTTTGCGGCGGCCTCGTTGAACTCGTGAAGGCTGGCTTTGAGACCCTGACCGAGGCTGGCTATCCGCCCGAGCTCGCGTACTTCGAGTGCTATCACGAGATGAAGATGATCGTCGACCTCATGTACGAGTCGGGCATCCACTTCATGAACTACTCCATCTCCAATACGGCTGAGTACGGCGAGTACTATGCCGGCCCGAAGGTCATCAATGAGCAGTCTCGCGAGGCTATGAAGGAAATCCTCACTCGCATCCAGAACGGCGAGTTCGCCAAGGAATTCGTTGCCGACTGCAAGAACGGTCACAAGTGGCTCTTCGAGCAGCGCGAGGCCATCAACAACCACGAGATCGAGAAGACGGGCGCGAAGATTCGCGACATGTTCTCCTGGGTCAAGAGCGACGAAGAGTAAGAACGACGCGCATTAAAAAAGGAGCCGAAAGGCTCCTTTTTTTGTTTGCGGTGACGCCCCTCGCCAGGTTGGCGTTTTGATGCGCTGGCGTTGCGCAGGGGCGTGCTTTGTCGAGCTTGCGGCGCTTTGAGGAATTGCCACGCTTTCCGTTCTATTCGATGATGGAGCTCAAGACCGAGCTTGCGATGCTAATCACGATGCTCGCGATGAATGCGCTGCCGAATGACGCGATATAGAAATCAACGCCGAACAGCCCGCCCGAGATGCCCGATGCCAAATACAGCATTGCCGTATTCACGACCAGGTAAAACAGGCCGAACGTGAGCACCGTGATAGGCAGGCTCAGCGCTTGGAGAATGGGCTTCACGGCCATATTGAGCAGGGCAAGCACAATTGCGAACGCCACGACGTCGATGACGGAATTGCCTGTCGTGGCAAACCCAATGCCAGGAACGAGCCAAACGGTAAACGCAACGGCAAGGGCGGTAATGAGCCAACGAACGATGAACTTCATGATGATGCCTTTCTGCGAGTCTTACTGGGTTGCTTCTGCTTTGGCGTCTCCTTCGGCTTCAGCGTTTCGGCTTTGCTTTTCGGACCCCTTGTTTTCGGCGGGTTCTTTCTTGCGACGCCTCCTTCGGCGACGCTTGCCCTCGGAAACCTTGCCTTCCGTTGCCGTGTTTTCTTCGGGTTTGGCCTGAGGCGCCTCAGGCAGCTCGGCCGCTTCCTTCGGTTTCTTCGAGTTGATGATATCAAGGCTTTGCTTCAATGGGCTATTTGGAAGCGATTTGTAAACCGGCTTGGCCGCTTCTTCGCGCAGCAGTTCTTCGGTGCACGCGGCAACGATTTCGTCGTCGCGAATGAGCTTGCGCACAGAAGCCTTCATAAGCTTTTGGAAATTGCCGAGCAACGAATGCGTTGTTTGCGGCAACTCCGGTTGTCCGTGTTGTGCGCGGGTTTGCGCATCTTGCGCGATGAGGCGAATGCAGACAAGGCATGCGTCGAAAGCGCACACTTCGTCGGAGCAGGTGAGGAAGGGCTTGAACGCCTTGTACACCGGTTTTGCAGCGGAAGCGAACTGCTTGCTGCTGGCATCGTCTTTGCGAGAAAGCTTGCGCGCCGCTTTCAGGTACGCCTTGGTCTCGTGCGCAAGGGCTTCGCGCGCGGCAGCCCAATCGATCTCTGCCGTATCGCGCTTCGAATCTGTTGAATGCTCGCAGCGTTTAACAGATTTTTGCTCGGCTTGCCTCGATGGTGCGTTTTGTTGCGACGGATTACATTGCGTGGTGACAATCGCTTGCTCGTTTTTCTTTGCGGAGGCTGAATCTGTCAAATGCTGCGAGCATTTGACAGATTCCTGGTCGTCCTGGCCCGAAGAAGAGGATTGCTTCGAAGAAGGGGTCCGTCTTGAAGAAGAGGACTGCCTTGAAGAGGAGGCTTGTTCTGAGGGGTCGGCCTGATCCGAAGGAATGGGTTGCTTCGAAGGGTCGACCGGTTCTGAAGGAATGTCTCCCTTTGGAGAGGCGGCCTCCTTTGGAGAATCGGCTCCCTTTGAAGGGGAAGCCTGTTCCGAAAGGGGAACCTGTTTTGAGGGAGATGCCTGCTTTTCGGGGACAATCTCATCGGAAGAGGCGCACAACTCCGAAGAAACGCCCTGTTCAGATGGCATACTCTGGCAAAAAGACACACTCTGGTCAGAAGGTTCAATCTGATCGGAAACCTCCGCTTCCGCCAATGCTTCGACGATGGAGGCTTCGTCGAAGCCGGCTTCGCCCTCTGCGGTGATGTCGACTTCTTCGATAACGACTTCGCATTCTGCGACGGCGCCTTCTTCAGTCGCGATTTCGCCCTCTGTCGCGATGAGGACGTCCTGGAGGCATTCGTTCGCGTACTCGGCTTCTGTGCTTGCCTCGTCGAGAGCATCGCTTTCGACCTGCGATTCTTCGCGCGCGATCTGCTTTTGGGCCTCGCGCCGGGCTGCTTTTTCCTCAGCTCGACGGGCTTCGGCGCGCTTTTTGCTCGCGCGTCGCTTGGCCGCTTTGGTCGGGCCTTCTCCGTTAATCGTCTCCTGCGCACGGGCTCCCGAACGTACGCACGCGGCGTCGATTTTTTCAGCTACTTCGGCCATGCCCTCTTCGGCAGCCATTTGAAGGCTCGATTTCTCTTCGGCCTTATGGTTGCCACGTGCGGGAATCGCCGCCAGCTCGGCCGCTTCCGCCGCCGCTTTTTCTTCGGCGGCGCGTCTCTCGGCTTCGCGCTGGGCTTCCTCCGCGCGCTTCATGGCGAGGATTTCAGGCGCTTCGGGCGTGGCGAATACGCCCGTTTCGTCAAGTACGGGCAGAGGATTGCAGGTAAACGTGCCAGCAGGCGCTTCAACGGGGATTATTTCCGCGCGGTTCGGCTTCTGCGATTCGCCGCCCGAAATCTCCGAGGCGTCGGGCGTCTCGCTACTATTCGCATTATCGTCTGCAATCGCGTTTTTGGCCACCTTGGGCGTTTCGAGCGCGCGTTTGAGCGCCTTCTTCTTTACGCGGCGCAGCTTCATTGCGCCCATGGGCTTCACTTCTGCGAGAAGCCCGGCCTCGCGCACGGTATCGTCGAGCGGCGCAGTTAAGCCGCAGGGTCCCATGTTGTGGATGCGCGTGTGCTCGTCGTGCGTGAGCACCATGAGGTTTACCAGGCGATCGTCGGTGCGGTATCCATTAACGTGATGAACTTCATGTTCGGCATCGCCTTTTTTGAAATCGAGGAACGCCATGGCCACGAGCACCGAACGGTACACGCGTTTCTTGTGAGCCATGCCGCCGCGGCGGCCGCGTCGCGAAGGGTGCTGCTCTTCGGGCTTGTAGGCGATTTGGTAGCGCCCGTTCGCGAGCATCATGCGCGGCTCGGAGCCGTCGATGAGGCGCACGTTGCCTCGATCCGACACGAGAAACGGCGTGAGGCCGCAGTACACCTGGCGCCACTGCTCGGGCATCGACCCTTCGAGGTAGGCGACGGCGTCGCGGGCCGTTTTCATGCGTCCGCTTCCGTTTGCGCGCCATCCGCAGGCATGCAGCGAGATGCGGTCGGAGTTGCGAAGATATTCGGTTGGTCGGAATCCTTGGCGATAGAGCCATAAGAATTCGCGAAGGTCTTTGAAAAATGATGGCATAGGTGGCCTTTCTTGGTGGCCTTTGAACGCCGTCACGCGGCGTGATTTTCCAGCCGCCAATTATACGCGAGTTGCGCGTGCGGCGAAAATGCCTGTGTACGGGGCGTGTTGCCGCGAGCGGACGGTGCCGCGTGCGGGCGTCGCATAGTAGAATGGCAGGCATGAAAAGCGGAAATCACAAAAACTCATCTACGGCGCGCGGTGCTGCTGCTCAGCGTCGCAAGCCGAGCGCTCGACCGGGAAAGGTCGACGATCGTCGCGTGTCGAAAGGCCGCGGCGCGAAGGGCGATGCGCCCGCGGAAAACGAATCGGCAACCTTCGACGGCACGAAGCTGAATCGCAAGGGCGGAAATCGCTCGATGGACGCCCGTTCCGGCAAAGGC
>CAKUEV010000029.1 GCA_934646845.1 uncultured Slackia sp. | reverse complement strand
CCGAACGATTCAAAGTGACCGAACGCGAGGCCGGAACGGGTCGCGTTGTGCGCGAAATGCAGGGCGACGCTCCAGCTTTGTCAGCGGTAAACACGCCCGACGCCGCGAAGCTCGAGGGCTTCGAGGGCCCGGTTAACCCCCTTGCGGTTGATTCCCGCTTTTCCGCGACTTCCGTGCCCGTAACGGGCGGCGGGGTTTCTGTTGCCGAGGTTTTGCCGTCGAGCGCGTCGTCCCTTGGGGCAACGTCGCCGAAGACGGCATCGATGATTGCGCGCGAGCAAGAGCTCGAGTTGCGCGGCATTTGCGGAAACGACCAGGTCATGCCTGCGGTAGATGCGATTCGCCGCCATCCCGATTTCGTCGACCACATGAAACGAATTCGCCGTGCGGAGGCGGGGCGTGAGTTTTGCTGCCACGGAATCGACCATCTTCTCGATGTGGCCCGCATTTCATACATTCGTGTGCTCGAGCGCAAAATGCCCTTCCGAAAAGAAACGGTTTACGCCGCCGCCCTGTTGCACGATTTGGGCAAAGCGGAGCAGTATGAGCATGGCGAACCCCACGAGGTGGCCGGCGCGCGCGTCGCAACGAAAATCTTGATGGACATCGACGGGTTTTCCGCGCTCGAAAAAACGGCCATTGTTGCCGCGGTTGCACAGCATCGCCGTTTTTGCGAGGATGCATCGCCGCTCGGCAAGCTTCTGTATGAAGCCGATAAGGTGTCGCGCCCGTGCTTCGCATGCGCTGCGCGCGAGCGGTGCGACTGGCTTTCCGAGAAAATGAATGCTGGCATTAAAATCTAGTTTGAACAGGGGATACGATGGATGAGATTCGCATTGTCGATTTAGAGGTATTCGCGAACCACGGCGTGTTTCCCGAGGAAAATGCGCTGGGGCAGAAGTTCATCGTGAGTTTGGCGCTGTGTGGCGATTTTTCTGCGGCATGCAAAAGCGATGCGTTGGACGATTCGGTCGACTACGGCGCGGTATGCCATCTGGTCGATGCGACGTTGCGCGCATCGACGTTCAAGCTGATTGAGCGCGCGGCGCAGGCTGTGGCCGATGCCGTGTTGGATAGATTTCCGCTGATTCAAGAAATCGATGTTGAACTGAAAAAGCCCTGGGCGCCTATCGGCCTGCCTGTTGCGTATGCCTCGGTGAAAATCACGCGAGGCCGATAGGCTGAATGGGGGCGTAGACGGGCTGCCTGCCGAGGTTGGGAAGCTGGTGGATGGGCGACCGCGCTTCTTTCAGACCGTCTGTGTTCAAATATGCCCTCCATTCTAATATTGAACACAGCCAGTGAGGCGCATAGCGACCGTAGGGAGCGGTAGCCGAACGTGGTCGTGAAGAAGGGAGGTGGCCCATTCACCAGCGGTGGGTCACTCTTTCTTGGGCCTGGGAAATATTTCGCTTATCACTATGGCGCAGAAGATGAGCGCGAAGCCCGCAAGCAGCATCCAGGTGAGTTCTTCGCCATAAAGCAGCACGGAAAACGCCACGCCAAACACGCTTTCAAGCGAGAGCAAAAGCGACGCTTGCGCCGGGGGAATTTTCGCCTGCGCCACATTTTGGAATACCATGGCCAAGCACGAAGCGAAGACCACCAGGTAGCCGAGTTGCGCCCAAAAATCGATGCCAAGCGATGAGAAGGCGGGCGTAGGCTCGCTGAGCGCTCCAATTGCGATTCCGCACAGGCCGCTTGTGCCGATTTGCACGATGGTGATGGTCATGATGTCGCGACGATCGGCGAAAACGGGCACCATAACCATATGCAGCGCGAAGAACACGGCCGAGAGCAGGGTCATGGCATCGCCCCAGCGCATAGAGAATGTGAAATCGCCGCCGAGCGAAACGAACCCGACGCCTGCAATGCACATGACGGCGGCTACCAGGTTGAATACCGTGGGGCGACGCTTCGCGACAATCCAATAAAGGAACGGCACCATGACGCAATACGTCGCAGTAAGAAACGCATTGCGGCCGGGGGTCGTGTCGGTAATGCCAATGGTTTGAATCCAGAAGCCCAAAAACGAGAGCACACCAAGCACGACGCCTGCAAAAAGATGGCTCGTATCGAAGTTCGCACGCAGCGTTTTATGGAACAGCACGGCCAGAATTGCGACGGTGGCGACGAAGCGCATGCCCATAAGCCATGCGGGCGATACGGCATCGACGGCGTCTTTTACGACAACGAAGCTGAAGCCCCAAATAATGGTGGCTGCAATAATGAGCAGTTTGTAGAACAGGGCGGGGAGTTCTTTTTTCATGGGAGTTCTTTCGTGATCCTTGCTACGGCGACGCTTCGTTTTCTTTGCCTATTGTACGAGTTGCGACGTTGATTTGGCGGGAAGTGCGCCCATGGGGCCCTATTGCAGGAGCCTTGGGCAATAAAATGATGGTACGGAATGGCGTGACCAGGCATTTTGCCCCATGCAAGCTTGTTTTGCCTTTGATTGTCGACGAAAGAGGGGCCCCTTGGGTGTGATTCCTGCCAATGTGCGTGGTTTCGTATGCAATAGGGCCCCATGGCGACGTTTTCTGCCGTGAATTACTGCGAACTCCCTTTCTTTAAGGGGAAGGTTTCGCTTATCGCGATGCCGAAGGTGATGAGCGCGAAGCCGATGACTGCCGTGATGGTAAGCGTGTCGCCGAAGAAGAGCACGGCGAATGTCACGCCGAAAAGGCTTTCGGTCGAAAGCAGCAGGGCGGCAGGCGCTGCGGGAACATGCTTGATGCCGATGTTTTGGAAACAGAGCGCGCCGCATGAAGCGAATACCACGAGGTACGTCATGCCTGCGAATACCGAAGGGTCGGCAAACGTGGCTAAGTTCGGTGCGCCTTGCGTTGCGGCTCCCCACACCATGCCAATAAGGCCCGCGACGATGAATTGAATCGCGGAAAGCACAAGCGCATCGCGCCCATCTGAGAGGCGCGCCGATACCGCCATATGCAAACCAAGGAAGAACGCCGATGCGAGCATAATTGCTTCATCGATGCCGAAGGTGAGCGAAACCTCACCTGCTCCGGAAAACGAGATGAATCCAATGCCGGCAAGAGCGAGCACCGCCGCGGCGATGTTGTAGCGCGTGGGGCGTTGCTTCGAAATAACCCATGCGATGAAGGGCACCATGATGGAATACGTGCCCGTAAGGAACGTTCCCTTCGATGCCGTGGTGAACTGAAGGCCCGATGTGTTGAGCAAGTATGCCGGCGCGAGCACGAGGCCGATTATCGCGCCAGCAACGAGCATCTCTCGGTTAAGGCATTGCGCGACGCGTTTATGGAAAACGATGAGCAACAGAATGCCTGCGAGGAAAAAGCGAATGCCCATAAGCCAAGCAGGAGAAAACACCGCGACGGTGTCTTTGATGATGCAAATGCTGAGGCCCCAAATGGCGGCGGCGCCGAGGAGCATAGCCTTATATCCCCATTGGGGAAGCGGCGTTGCAGCGGTTGGGGGGTTGTTTTTGATGTGTGCCATGTTCGCTATTGTAGCGGGGCCTTTGAGGCGAATCGAGGGTTGCGTATCGCGTGAAGTTAGGTATTTCGAACGGTGTCGTCGCTTTCAGAGACGGATTCGGAATCTGTTGTCGTAGCCGTTCGCTCCATCGCCGAGAACGCCATTGCATTAAAAAAGAAGCGCCCCTCAGTTGAGGGACGCTTCTTGAAGGTAAGGGCTCAATCGCTAGTTCGTCGTGCTTCCGGTGTTGGAAGCGTTGCCGGAATTGTTCGTGTTATCACCCGTGGAGCTCGAAGATTCGGGCACGACGTAGATAGTGACCACGGTGCCGCTGTCGACCTTCTTGCCAGCGGTGACGCTTTGCTTGGCAACCGTTCCCGGGGTTCCCGAACCGGCGGATGCCGTGTCAAGCGCATAGGCGAGGTTGTAGGAGAGCAGCGTGTTAATCGCTTCGCTCTGGCTCATGCCCGTGACCGACGGTACGGTGACCTTGCTCTTCTCGGGGTCTTGGCCCTGCGATACGGTGATGGTCACGGTGCCGCCCTTTTCAAGCTTGCCGCCGTTGGGGCTTTGCGACATGACGATGCCTTCGCCGTATTTATCGCTGTAGTCGCCCGTTTCGACCTGCACGGTGAACCCGGCGCTTTCCAGTTGGGCTTTAGCGCTTGCCTGGTCGGATCCGACTACATTAGGCACCGACGTGTCTTCGGGGCCCGTGGAAATCCAATACTTGACCGTGGTGCCTTCGTCGACTTCCTTGCCTGCTGCGGGGTCTTGCCTGCTCACGGTGTCTTTGTCGGCGTCAGATGCCTCGTTGCCGGCATACTGGGCCTTCAGGCCGGCGTCTTTCAGCGCCTTTTCGGCCTGTTCAGACGTCATGCCCGAAAGATTGGGAATGGAGCCCTTCTTCACGCCCTTCGAAATGACGATATTGATTTTGCCGCCCTTTTCGAGGTCGCTGTCGGCTTCAGGGTCTTGCTTGCATACGCGGCCTGCTACGGTTTCGGCGTCGTAGTCTTCCGTGACAGTGCCCACGGTGTAGCCGGCTTTTTCAATGGTTTGAACAGCGGCTTCCTGGGTTTGGCCGATCACATTGGGAACTTTGTCGCCCCCGCCGAGGCCTCCCGTTATCGCGAATGCGAGCGCAGCGATAACGGCGACTGCGGCGATAGCTGCCACGGCGATAAGGGGGCCGCGTTTCTTGCCCTTCGCCTTGCCCATGTCGATATCGTTGCCGCCGCGGTACGAGTTCGTTTTCATTCCCGCGTCGTTGCCGATGGGCTGCATGACGGCGGTGCCGCCCGCTTCGCCCGCAATGCCAGGCACGCTGCCCATGACCGATGTGGGTGCGCTTGCGAAGCCGCCCGCCGCACCGGCGATGTTCACGGGACGTCCCATAAGGAAGTCGTCGAGCGCCTGCTTCATGTCGCGCGCCGTTTGGAAGCGGTTGTAGGGGTTTTTATCCATCGCCTTCAAGATAATGGCTTCGAGGTCGGGCGAAATGTCGGGCTTGACCTGCGAAGGGGGCAGAGGCTCTTCCTGAACCTGCTTCATGGCGACGCTTACGGCATCGGGGCCGTCGAAGGGCAGCTGGCCCGTGGCGGCTTCATAGAGCACGCAGCCGAGCGAGTACATGTCGGAGGCGCCGGTAAGCTCTTTGCCCTGCGCTTGTTCGGGCGAAATATAGTGCGCCGTGCCGAGCACGCTGCTCGTCTGTGATTTCACGGAGTTTTTCGCGCGCGCGATACCGAAGTCCATGACCTTCACGTTGCCGTCGGGCTGGACCATGATGTTTTGCGGCTTCACGTCGCGGTGAATGATGTCTTGGTTGTGCGCGACGGAAAGCGCTTGGCACACCTGGCTGCCGATTTCGGCGACCTTGCGCTGATTGATGGCGCCGCGTTGCAGAATGGCGCTCTTCAAATCGGTGCCGCGCACGTATTCCATGACGATGAAGTACGTGCCATCGTCATGGCCCCAGTCGTATACGTTCACGATGTAGGGGCTCTGCAAGTTGGCCGCCGATGCGGCCTCCTGCTTGAAGCGCGCCGCGAATTCAGGGTCGGCTGCGTATTGCGGCAGCATCACCTTCACAGCGACAATGCGGCCGAGCGTTTGGTCCTGGGCCTTGTAGACCTCGGCCATGCCGCCAATGCCGATGCGCTCGGTGATGCGGTATCGGCCGTTGAATACTCTGCCTATCACGTTTCTCTCCTCACCTTCCGCCGCCGCGGATGGACCTATGGTTAAGCGCTTTTCGGCTGGTGCGTTTTCCTAGTTCGATTGCCGAGCGCTTTCTTTCGTTAAATACCTCATTTTATTCCAACTACAGCAGGCCTTGCGCTTGAAGTGCCGAAGTTAACACCTTCTGCGCACGCACGCTCGCCAGGCCCGATTCGTCGGTGCCGTGCACGCCTTCTTCAATGAGCACGGCGACGGCAACCGAGGGGTTGTCGGACGGTGCGAAGCCTACGAACCAGCTGTCGTTGTATTCCTTGTTCGTCTCGGCCGTGCCGGTTTTGCCGGCGACCTGCACGCCTTGGATTTTTGCTCCTGCTCCAGTGCCGTTGTTCACGACGCCTTCCATCATCTCGGTGATGGTTTTCGCGGAAGAACTCGACATGACGCTGCCGAGGCTCTTCGGAGTTGCGCTGAAGGAGCGCTCGCCCTGGGCGTTGTAGATGCCTTCAACGAAGTAGGGCTTCTCGAGCACGCCGTCGTTGGCAATCGCCGAGGCGACCATGGCCATTTGCAGCACGGTAGCCTGCGGGCCTGCGGGGCTTGCGTGTTCGCCTACCGGCTGGCCGCATGCTGCCCACGCGGTTTCCCAGGTGGTCATCTCGTCGGGGTCGGGCATGAGGCTCGCCGTGGTGGGGATGTCGGTGTCAATGGCGCTGCCGAAGCCGAACTTCTGCGCGGTTTTCACGAGCAGGTCGCTGCCGATTTCCTCGCCGAACTGGCCGAATGCCGTATTCGATGAAACGGCGAGAGCTTGGGCGAGCGTGATGGTGCCATAGCCGATGTCGTCGGCGTTGGTGACCGATGCGTTGCCGATGGTCATTTGCGCAGGTGCGTCGACGGTGGTGGAAGGAGTGGCGAGGTTGCCCTCGATAAGTGCGGTAAGCGTGACGAGCTTGAATGTGGAGCCCGGCGCATACACGGCGCTCGTGGCGCGGTTGATGAGCGCGCCATTCGTGGTGTCGGTTCCGCTTGCGGACTGGGCTAATATGTCGTCGACGTCGTTGATGTCGTAGGTGGGCGAGCTCGCGCAGGCGAGCACCGCGCCCGTTTTCGGGTTCATGACCACGACGGCGCCCTTGTAGCCCTCGAGCACCGATTCGGCGGTTTTCTGAATCTCGGAATTAATCGTGAGGCGCACGTCGTTGCCGGGCGTCTCGATGCCCGCCATGCTGTTCACCACGTCGGTCCAGCTTGCGAAGCTCGAATCGCCCTTCAGCGCGTCGTTCTGCGAGGCCTCGATGCCCGATGCGCCGTAAACCTGCGAGTAGTATCCCACCAGGTGAGCGGCGAGCGAACCCTGCGGGTATTCGCGCGTGTATCCGCCATCGTCGGCCTGAACGCTGTCGGCCAATACGACGCCATCGTATGTAGAGATGGAGCCGCGTTCGGTGCGCGCTTCCTTATAGAGTGTGTGGTTGTTGCCCGGGTAGCTCTGATACTCGTCGGCCATGAACACCATAACGTAGGTGAGGTTCGCCACGAGTGCGGCAAACATGAGCGCGAACGCGAGCGCGGTATTGGTGAGGCGCTTGCCCAGGGCAACGCGGCCGAGCACGCCCGTTTCTGCGGGGCGGCCGTGCGAGCCGTGCGCGCCAATGGGGGCCATGCGGCTCGTTCCGTCGCGGACTTCCGAGTTGATGCCGGTGCCTTCGTCGCCGCATCGCAGCAAAAGGCCAATGCCAATGAAGCTTGCGAGCAGGGAAGATCCGCCTTGGCTAATGAAAGGCAGGGTAAGGCCCGTAAGCGGAATGAGGCGCGTGACGCCGCCCACGATGATGAACGCCTGAAGCACGATGGTCACGGTGCAACCCACGGCCATCATGGCCGACACGTCGCTTTTCGCGCGAGCCGCGGTCGCGAAACCGCGAATGCACAGGCTCAAATACAGAAGCAGCACGGCGGCTCCGCCGAGCAAGCCCGTTTCTTCGGCGATGGCGGCGAAGATGAAGTCGGACTCAACGACGGGGATGTTTTCGGCGAGGCCGTTGCCGATGCCTACGCCCACCATGCCGCCATCGGCCAGGGAATAGAGCGTTTGGCACAGCTGATAGCCATTGCCCGATGCGTCAGAGAACGGGTCGAGCCAGGTGTTCACGCGAATTTGCACGTGGCCGAAGAACTGGTACAAAAACACGCAGCCAATGGCGGCAAGGCCGAAGCCCACCACCAAATAGAGTTTTTTTCCGCTCGCGATATAAAGCATAACCAAGAACAGCACGAAGCATACGAGCGCGCTGCCCAAGTCTTTCTCGAACACGACGATGATGAACGAAATCGCCCACATCACGAGCAACGGGGCGAGCGTTCCCAGGTCGGGCACGCGGAAGCGGCCAACGCGCACGGTGAAAATGGAGAGCATCTCGCGGTTTTGCGCCAAATACGACGCCAAGAAGATGACGATACAGATTTTCGCGATTTCGCCCGGCTGGAAGCTGAAAGGACCAAGCTTCAGCCAAATGCGGCTGCCGAGAATTTCCTGGCCGAGGCCGGGAATCATGGGGGAGAGCAGCAAAATGATGCCCAGCACCATGAACGTATATTTGTATTGCGAGAGACGGTCGATGTTGCGCACGACCGCCAGGGTGATCACCATGCACGCGATGCCCACGAACAGCCAGACGATCTGGCTTACCGCCAAATCGGGCGCGAGGCGCGTGACGAATGCAATGCCGATGCCGGAAAGGCCGAATGTGATGGGCAGAATGGCCGGATCGGCGTTTTTCGCGAGGAAGCGGGTGGCGATGTGTGCGACCACGAACGCGGCGAACAAGCCGAGGGGCGCGGTGAGCGATTCGAGCGAAAGCGCTGTGCCTTGCTGAACGAGCACCATGGCGAACAGCAGCACGACGAACGGCGCTGCCAAGCATAAAAGCAGCAGTTCAGTATTGCGACGGCTCATTATTTGTCACCACCCTTTCCCTCGTTGGCGTCGTCCTGCGTTTTCTCGGATGTCGCTTGTGATTTCCACGTGCTTACCAGCGAATCGGCGTCGGCCACGGAGTCGACGCGCATGCCGCCGTTTCCGGTGAGCCTATCGATGGTGTTTTGCGGAAGGTCCAAATCGCTCGTTTTCACGCCGGTTTTATGGTCGAGCGTGTAGGTTTGGATGCCGAAGACCTCGCCCGGCAGGCCGCGGTTCACGACAATTTCGTTGTTTGAATCAACGGTGAGAAACGCCACGTGGTTCAGATAGGTATACGAACCGAAGGCGGTTGCGGCGAGCACGGCAAGAAGCGCGAGCGCACCGATAATGGCGCCCGTTCGGCTGCGGAACCGCGCCTTCTTCACGCGGGTCTCCTCGTCGCCTTTCACGTCAATCACGACGGCGGTCACATTGTCGAAGCCGCCGGCCTTAATTGCTTCGTTGACCAGGATATTCGCGCAAAGCTGCGGATCGCAGCGGCGCGAAAGCACGCTTTGGATGACGTCGTCTTCGATCATCGACGAAAGGCCGTCTGAGCACAAAAGCAGCCTGTCGCCGCCTTCGAGCGTCATCTCGTAAATATCGGGCAGGGTTCGCGGGTCGCTGCCGAGCGCGCGGGTGATGACGCTGCGCTGGGGATGCACGCGAGCTTGCTCTTCGGTGATTTCGCCCGCTTCGACCATATCGGCCACGAGCGAGTGGTCGCGCGTGATGCGCTGGAGGTTGCCGCGATGTAGCAGGTAGGCACGCGAATCGCCGACCTGTGCCACCACGAGGCGAACCCCGTCGAGCACGGCAGCGGTCATAGTGGTTCCCATGCCTTGTTTGCCGCGTCCGTCGACTGCAGCGCGAATGACTGCGCGGTTCGCTTCGACCACGGCGCGCGCGAGCGCATCGCCGTCGGCGGTGTCGGGTGCGTTTTCGACAAGCGTTTGGATGGCGATTTCGCTGGCGACTTCGCCTGCCGCATGGCCGCCCATGCCGTCGGCGACGGCGAATACGGGTGGGGCTACGGTCAGGCTGTCTTCGTTATGGTCGCGAACGAGGCCGACGTCGGTACGGGAGCCGTATTCAGGCAAATCGACCTTGGCGTGGCGGCCGCGGCGTTGGGCCTTCTGTGCGGCGGTCATTATTCGTACCTCACTCGCATGGTGACGTCGCCGATATTGACCACATCGCCGCTTTTGAGCGCGACGGGCTCAGCGATGCGCTGGCCATTCACGGCGGTGCCGTTCGTTGAGCCCAAGTCTTCAACGAACAGGTTTTGGCCCATGATGGAAAAGCGCGCGTGGCGTGCGGAAACATAGCTCGCGCCAATCACGATGTCGGCGCCGGGCGAGCGGCCCACGATAACGGGGCCGCGCACGGGCATTTTCACGCCGCGCAGCTCTTTGGGCCCGCGTTCTACCGACACCTCCCAGGCCTTTTCGCGTTTGCGCTGGCCTTTCACCAGGCCAATTCCCGTTTTCATGATGGCGAACAGGAAGAGGTACAAAAGCGCGACGAACAGAAGACGGCCAACTAAAAGGACGATGTCGATCACGGAAGGGCTCCTAACGCAGTGAGAAGATGAAATCGGTGATGCCGAGCGTGATGCGGTCGCCGTCGGACAGGCCGCGTCGCGTGACGGGTGCGCCGTTGACGAGCGTGCCGTTGGTGGAGCCAAGGTCGGTAATGACCCAGACGCCCTGCGGTTCGAATTCGATTTGGGCGTGCTGGCGCGAAGCATTCAAGTCGTTCACGACGATGTCGTTGCCCGTTTCGCGGCCGAGGAGCACGCGGTTGGTGGCAAGGTCGTAGGAGCGATTCGACGCAACGTCAATGAGGCGCGCGCGAACGGCGTTGGCATTGGGAATCTGGTTTGCCTGCGCGGCGCCCGCAGTGAACGCGACGGTTCCAGGAACGCCTGCATAAGCCGCATTGCCTGGCATGCCGGGCGTGCCACCTGCAGCTTCGGCGACGTGGGCGACATCGGGGAATGCGCCAGCCCCGCCTGCGGGGTAGGTCGCGGGGAATGCGCCGGGAAACGCGGGAGCCTGTTCGGGCAGGACGACCGGTTCGGGCGCGGGAGGCTGCGGAATGCTCTGCGCGAACGATTGGGCGGCCTGGGCGCCGGCGGCGGCAGGCTGCGCGACGCGCTGCTGATTGGCGTAGGCGGGAGCTTCGGGCTCAATTACGGGCGGCACGTTGACCTGCGCATGGGGGTCGCTGAAGTTCTCACTGTTGAACGTGTATTCGCCGTAGTTGGCGTCGTAATCGATTTCATCTTCGTTGACCTGCGGCAGCGGCGGCTTTACAGCAGGCTGCTGGGCCGCGCCGTATGCCGCGCCTGCCGCGGCGCCGTACCCGGGCGCCTGGCCGAAGGCCGCATTTCGATTGGGCTGCGCGTATGCGGGCTGCTGGGGCTGCGCTTGCGGTTGCTGGCGGCACGCGGGCTGCTGGAGTTGTTGCGCGTAGCCTCGGCCACCGGCGGGAGCCATGCCGTAGCGCTGCATTTCCTCATCGCGCAGCTGAGCGATGATAGGCGCGCTCACCACTTCGGCGATCACGTCGAATTTACCGTGTTTCAGGCTCTCGTCCACGATGAAGCGCACGAGCGGCTTGCAGTCCAGGGCCAAGCCCTCCGACGATGCGGCCGATTCAAGGCGCGTTTCGGTTTCGCCCGCGAGCGTGGGATAGAAGCCGAAGAGACGCTGGTCGTCGTCGGCGTTCACGAGCACGGTGTAGAGCGTGGGGGCGAATTCGCGGCCGGCGCTCACCATTTTCTCGCGGCGCATTTGCTTTTCAGCCTTCTTCATTATTTGGACGGGCGGGATGGGGGCGTTGTTCATTTTCCCCGCTGCACCCTCGAAGGTATCTTCCATTTTGCCTTCGAATTTCGAGAAGAATCCCATGGGCGACTCAAGCCTTTCTGCGGTTTTAGTACGTGAGCTTAAAAAAGATATAATAGCCAACCATTAAAACAGAAAGGCCATGTGGCGTGCAAAATCTCATCTTGAACAGATATAGGCCGCTCGAGGAAGCGGGCGCGGGCGGTTTCGCGACGGTGCTTGCGGCGTGGGATACGCGCATTCAGCGACGCGTGGCTATTAAGTGCCTGCGCCTTGACGGCTACGCGTCGCCCGCTGACGCGCGCTCGTCGCGCGAGATTCCCGGGCTCGATGAGGCGCGCACGGCTGCCATGTTGTCCGATTCGCACATCGTGGGCGTGTATGACTTCGATGCATCGGGCGCCCAAGCGTATTTGATCATGGAATACATGGACGGCATCACGCTCACCGAGCTCATGCGCGAGGAAGGCGCGCTGTCGCTCGATGTGGCGACGTGCGTGTTCGAAGCGGTGGCTGGCGCGCTTGAAACGGCGCACGAGAACCAGGTGCTTCACCTCGATATTAAGCCCGATAACGTTTTGATCAACCGGCAAGGCCAGGTCAAAGTGGCCGATTTCGGCCTGTCGCAGTTGTCGCATGCGGCAGGGTATGGCCGAGCGGCGGGCGGAACCATTGGGTATATGCCGCTTGAGCAAATGCGCCTTGAAGCGTGTGACGCGCGTACCGACGAGTGGGCGCTTGCCGCGCTTACCTATGAAATGCTCGTGGGCGAAAATCCGTTTCGGGCGCCCGGGCTCGATGCTGCCGAACGCGCTATTGAACAGGCGGAAGTGTTTGTCCCGTCTATGGTGCGCGACGATTTGAACGAGGAGATTGACGAGGCGCTGTTTGGCGCGCTCGCAATCGATCGCGACGACCGATTCGATTCAGTCGAGCTGTTCGCTGACGCCATGCTGCCGCATATGGGCGATGCGCGGCGAGGCGCGCGCGAGCTTGCGGTGTTGGTGGGCGAGGCGTGCGACGACGGCGCTGGTTTTGATGAAGGGGGCGGCGCGGTGTCGTCTTTCTTGCCGGGGCGCGGCGGCGCCTATGCGGGCTTGAGCGTGTTCGATCGCATGACGCCGCGTACGAGGGCGCTGGTCGCGCGTTTGTGGGCGGCTGTCGTATGCGGGTTTGCCGCGTTCGAGGCGGCTGCGAACATTCCCGCGTGCATGACGATTGCCGGGCGCATGGAACCGGCGTTTTGGGGCGTGGTTGGCGTTGCCATTGCGGCGGCGCTCGTGTGGCCCGGCGCCGGCGCGGCGTTTGCCATGGGCGCGCTTGTGGTAGCGCTCGCACTTTCGGGGTCGCCGTTTTTGGCGCTCGCGCTCGCGCTTGCGGGTGCGGCGTGGCTCGCGCTCGGCGGCGCGCGGCATCATGCGTGCGCGAATGTGGGGGCAACGGCCGTTCTGGCGGGGGCGTTCGGTTTCGCGCCGGTGGTGCCGCTGTTCGCGGGGTATTTCCTAGGCGCGAAGCATGCTCTTGTGGCCACGGCGTTTGCGGTGGTTTCGGCATTTTGCTTGGCATGTGCGGGTTCGTTTGATTTGACGGGCTGGAACGTGTTCGCGTTTGGGGCCATGCCGGGCGCGAGCGCTATGGAGGATGCGGCATTGTCGCTGGTCGCAAGCCCAGGAATGTGGGCGATTGCCATATCGTGGCTGGCAGCGGCGCTTGCGGGCTCGCTTTTGTGCGCTCGTGGCTCGCGCGGCTTGGCAGCATGCGGCATGCTTGCAGCAACGGCGATTCTGGTGCTCGGCGTTATCGCGGCGGCGCGTCTTGGTGGTGCCGAGTTTCCCGATGTGGCTCAGCTCGCCCCCACTTTGGTTGCTGGCATTGCCATGTCGTGCGCAACTGCGGCCGGCGTTCCCTCGCGTTCCTAGGAGGAGCCGCTCAGACTCTTGAAAGGCCTGTGGACAGGCGCGCTTGGGCGCGCCTCGGTTGCCTATGCCTTAATTTTTGTCTCGATATAGTCGATGAGCTGCTGCTTGGAGTGCACGCTGAGTTTTGAGTAAATCGATTTCACGTGCGCGCGAACGGTGTTTTCGCTGACGAAGAGCTTCTTCGCGATTGCTGCGCGCGTATGGCCGTGCACAAGCAGCATCATGACTTCCGACTCTCGCTCGGTAAGATGGAAGGTTTTGGCGACCTTGCTGCAGGCGGCATCGAGGGGGTCTGCGCTGGATTTCGCGGCGGCAGCGGGTTCGATTGCCTGCGAAAGGCTCGCGGCGTCGTCGGAAACTGGGTTGTTGTTTTCGCTCGGCACTTTGCTTTGGCGCGCTGCTTCGCTATCGGCTTCGTTGGACGTTGGTCTGCAGGAAGGTTCTGCGGGTATGAGGCTTTCCATATTCCCGCCGAATAACAGCATGGCGCCAATGATAGTTGTCATGGCGACGCCAACCACAACCACGAACATGCTTTGGTCGTCGGTCACGAAAAGGGGGCAGAGCGATTGCCCAACGAGGATTCCCAAGGCGTAGCCTCCGCATAAGACGGACCATCCTATGGGAAATATGAGCGCAAGGCTTACCACGCCTCGTTTTGAGACGCTTATGAGCAGGCCAAACATGATTATGCATAAAAGTCGCCACGAGAAGAGCGTGGCGGCGAGCCA
>CAKUEV010000028.1 GCA_934646845.1 uncultured Slackia sp. | reverse complement strand
ATGGATGAGCCCCAGCCAATACAGGAAATCGCTAGGCCTGGCCGCCTAGCGTCTCCAGTAAATGGGGCGCACCCCCCGATGTCGCAACACCTGGTCAAAACTCGACTCGCGACCACTCTATTCATTAGGCGCCCGTATACGCCCCAACAAACAACGGCGCGCCGGAATGCGAGAAAACGGCGAACGCGAACGGGCGATCGAAAACAACCCTCACGGGTTCCGGCATAGGCTCGGGCGCGCAACCCGCCGGCACAACAAAGATGGTATATGCCGCGCCTTCCACTCCGTTTGGGTCGAGCTTGAGCATGGTGTTCTGAACGACCTTGCTCACCATAGCATCCGCTTCGGTTATGTTCCCGAAATCGGCTCTTGGAGAAAATGCGTTCTCGATCCCCAGAGAACGAAGCATGCCCCCAAGGTCGCGATCGTCGGAGCGCAGCTCGAACTGCGGCACGAAGAGCTCAATGCCGCCCTTGGGATGGGTGGTTCCCACGCGCATGTGACAACGCGAAATAGCATCCCAAGCCACCCCACTCTGCACGAAATCGTCGAGCGTCGCACCGTCGTTGGACATAGCGAACACAGCGACAGCACCAGATTGCATGGGCCAAGAAACTGCAATCGCCTCGCGCGTGCTAAGCAAGTGCCCACACGAACCAAATCCGCCCATCATTGCGACGTCGGGCTGGGGCTCGGGCGCACGGAAAACCACTTCGACATCTTCATCGTCCAAGGGGTCGACCCAGCTGTCTTTGAAATAGAGCGCACTTATGATGGCAAAAACGGTATCGGCATCCATCTCGGGCGCAGAGGTGAACTTACCGCCCGTGTTCTTGCCCAACCATGATGACATGAGGGTTTTGGCTTCGGACGATTCAAAATCGACCTCTGCCGTCTTGCCGTGTAAATCCGCTATTGTGGGGCCAAAGCTTCGCCGCAGGGAAGAGGTGAACTTGTTCGCCCATAGCGATGTCGCAATGGAAAGGCGGTAATCGCTCGCGCTTTGTTCGGAGTCTTTCGCGAACAGAAGGGAACAGGCATCACGACGTGCCCCCGCACCGCCAAGGACCGATTCGAGCTCTTTAAACGTTTCGCCCTTAGCACCCCTGGCCAGCGTTTCAATCGCGGCATAAAGACATGCGGGCGACACAACAAAGCTCCCCATGTCGGTGCAGCCATCCTTGAGCACGCGCGCCGCAATGGACATAAGCCCCGGCTCACGCGAATCACTCATGACATGATCGACGTTGATACCCGGCGCCTGCCTGTTTTCCTGGCCCATATCGCCTTTCATTAGAAACTCCTTTCGATGCGCCAACACGGCAGCCGAGCTTGCGCCGTAGCTGTCGTTGCCAATGCTGAACACTCGAACCACGGCTACTATGACATGCCGTAATGTCGAAAACGCTCATATCGTCCGCTGAATACGCGAACCCAGCAAACTTCGATATGCCATTGTATGCAGAACTCCAGGCAACGCGTGTCCCTTGGAATGGACAGATTGCATCGTGCAGATCGGCGGCAAGCACATGCTAACCGACCTTGACCAGACAACGCTTTCTACAGATCTCTTTCTTCCGCAATGCGCTCCTGAAAGTATTCCCTGAATCCAGGCAGGCAAAACTCCAGCAAGCCTTTTGAACGTTCCTGAATAATCCCTTGCTGCATCAAGCGCTTTTTATATCTTGAAACATGCCCACTCGGCTTATTGAGCCTTCCCGTCAAATCCGCTTGCCTCGTTATCGCAGAATCTTCCGTCATGGCAAAAAGAAAAGATTTGTCGGCTTCGCTCAGCTCAAACCAAACCGCTTCGTATACCCTTTGGTCCAATTCCTTACGAGCCACGTTCGCCGCGGCGTTAACAATCGAGACATCAACGGAATCCGAATCGCCAGCCATGCGCCACACGCGATAACCCACAAGCTGAAGCATGAAGGGGAAGCCCTTGACGGCGTCGACGGCAGCTTCGAGCGCATCGGGCTCAAAGACTTTGCCGCCGTCTCGCATCGTTCTCATCAAGGCCTCTTCAACTTCATAGTCGTTCAGCGCCTGAAGCTCATACCGTGCAGCCCTTCGCAAAAACGAAGTCGATTTACCCGAAAGCAACGACGTGACCGCATATGGAAGACCCGCCATAATAAGAGCGACCTTTTTCCCTTCGTCGAGAAAATGCTGAAAAGCCGCGACAAGTGTCGCCATCTCATCGATGTTCGGATTGACCTCATCGATAGTCACCAGCAAACCGGTATCGCATTCGGCCAAAGCATCCAGAATATCGTCCATTCTTGAACGCCAATTCGATAGCTCACGAGGCGTATCCTCTAATTCGAATGAAACGAGATCGGCAATCCCCGCGCCTTTGATTTTGCGGGCAGGCTCAATATCGACCAGATGTCGCGTTGCTCGCTGCGTTCTAATAAGGATGTCTTCGAGCATTCCCGCAACGCACGTCACACGGGCAGTGACCCAACCAGACGACTCGGCCGTATCAGCGAAATGAGACAGAAGGGCCGTTTTACCCATTCCACGCGGACCGACCAAAAGGCTGATGATTGCCGGATCGTTGCCCGCACCAGCAAGAGCGCCCTCGACATCGGCAATGATTTCTTCGCGTCCAGCTATATGCAGGGGAACCTTGCCAACTACCGGAGTAAACGGATTAACGAAATCTTTTGTCATGCCTGCCCCTATCAACGGCTTTCTTTCGTCACAGCATAGCATTTTTCATTTTGGTTAGCACCAGTTAGCTTTTTTAGCTTGCGTTAGCTTTTTTAGTGTCAGTTAGCTTTTTCAGCATTCGTTAGATTTATTAGACGGCATTCCAGGCGCCCTGCCGCTAGACCAACGTTCCAAAACCCCAATTGTCAAATCGACAACAAGCCCTCCATAGTTTGTTGCCGTGTGTGTTTTCGAGCCGTATAATGAACTATTGAACAACGTGTTGAATAATAATCAACCTGTTTAATAGACCAGATGATTGAACCCAAGGGGGACATTTGACGGCATCGAATACCGCCATCGAAACACCTATGGCGCCCGCGGCGCCCGCCGCTCCGAGCTTCGACTCAGCCGCGACTACGGGCGCGACCGCAGCAACAACGCGCGGCTCGGACTCGGCAACCGCCGCTGGAACCGCGACACCCGCAACGGCGATCGACGCAACCGTCGCCGCAACCGCTGCTGCGCCCGCGTCACCCACAACTGCCACTTCCGCTTCTGCCACTTCCGCGCCCACCACGCCTGAGCTCGACCCACGCATCGCTCGCTCCCGCGCCGCGCTGCGCGAAGCCTTCATCGCGCTCGTCGAAGAGCGCGGCATCGACGGCTTCTCGGTCGGCGACCTATGCACGAGCGCAGGCCTGAACCGCGGCACGTTCTACAACCACTTCCGCGACAAGGAAAGCTTGCTCGCTTCCTTCGAAGACGAGGTCATCGAAGGCCTCGGCGGAGTGCTCGCGAAGTTCCAAAACGTCAAGCTGCGCGAAATCGCCGCATGCAGCCTTACCCACCGCCCGCTTCCCATGCTCGTGGAACTCTACGACTACCTGCGCGAAGAGGGCCCCTTCCTGCACGCAATGCTTGGCCCCGGCGGCGACGCCCGTTTCGGCATGCGGCTTCGCGAGGCCGTGTGCGGGCGCTTCGTACGCTCGCTTCTGCACGAGCGCTACCAAAACGACCCTTCCGCGTTCACGCGCTATTACATCTCGTTTTATTCCGGCGCCTACCTGGGCGTAATCAGCGAATGGATCGATTCAGGAATGACCGAGACCTCCGAAGAAATGGCACTTATCTCGATGCGCCTGCTGTTCATCAAGCCGGGCGAATCCATCAAAATGTAAAAGGGGACCAACATGGCTGAAACCAACGACAAACAGGCAATCGTCGCCGAAGCGCAGGCTGCCGCGGGCGCCGCGGGCCAGGCGCCGCTCCACATTGGCATCGACGTAGGCTCCACCACCGTGAAGGTGGCCGTGCTCGATGACAACAACGAGATTCTGTACTCGTGCTACCGCCGCCACCACGCCGACATTCGCGCGACCATCGTGGAAGTGGTGGGCGAGGCAGCCGAGCAATACCCGGCAACGCCCATGACCATCGCCATCACCGGCTCGGGCGGCCTTCTGCTCGCGCAATGGCTCGGCATCGACTTCGTGCAAGAGGTCATCGCGAGCAAAACCGCCGTTGAGACCTTCATTCCGCAAACCGACGTCGTCATCGAGCTCGGCGGCGAAGACGCGAAAATCATCTATTTCGACAACGGCATCGAGCAGCGCATGAACGGCACGTGCGCCGGCGGCACGGGCGCGTTCATCGACCAAATGGCGGCCCTGCTCGACACCGATGCGGGCGGTCTGAACGAGCTCGCAAAAAGCCACACCACCATTTATCCCATCGCGAGCCGCTGCGGCGTGTTCGCCAAAACCGACGTGCAGCCGCTTTTGAACGAAGGCGCCCGCAAAGAAGACATCGCGGCCTCCATTTTCCAGGCCGTCGTGACGCAGACCATTTCGGGCCTCGCGTGCGGCCGCCCCATCCGCGGCAACGTCGCCTTGCTTGGCGGCCCTTTGCAGTATCTCTCTGAACTGGATAAACGCTTCTGTGAAACGCTGAACCTCGACGACGAGCACGCCATTCGACCGAACAACGCCCACCTGTTCGTCGCGAGCGGCGCCGCTTTGTGCGGCAAGAAAACCGCCACACCCGAGCTGCTCGGCGACGTGCTTGAGCGCCTGCGCGGCCTGGGCGACATTCAGGGCAGCGAAGTCGTGCGCCTGCCCCCGTTGTTCGCCAGCGAAGCCGAATTCGACGAATTCGAAGCGCGCCACGCGACCGAAAAGGTGAAGCGCGCCGAACTTTCCGCCTATGAAGGCGTGGCCTACTTAGGCATCGACGCCGGCTCCACCACGTTCAAATCGGCCCTCATCGGCGAAGACGGCAGCCTTTTGTGGATCTTCTACGCCAACAACAAGGGCGACGTTTTGGGCACCGCCAAGCGCGCGATTGCCGAAATGTACGCCGCGCTGCCCACCACGGCCGACGGCCAGCCAAAGGTTACCATCGGGCATGCGACCGTGACCGGCTACGGCGAAGGCCTGCTGCTCGAGGCGCTGCGCGTCGACTCCGGCGAAATCGAAACCGTCGCACACCTTCGCGGCGCGCAGGAAATGCTGCCGGGCGTCGAGTTCATTCTCGACATCGGCGGCCAAGACATGAAGTGCCTGCGCGTGAAAGACGGCGTCATCGACCACATCATGCTCAACGAGGCATGCTCTTCGGGCTGCGGCAGCTTCATCGAGAGTTTCGCCGCGGGCCTGAACCTCGACGTGACCGAGTTCGCGAAAACCGCGAACGCCGCTGAAAACCCCGTCGATCTGGGCAGCCGCTGCACCGTGTTCATGAACTCCCGCGTGAAGCAAGCCCAGAAGGAAGGCGCCACCGTGGGCGATATCGCCGCGGGCCTGGCTATTTCCGTTATTAAAAACGCCCTGTTCAAGGTCATTAAAATTCGCGACCCCAAAGAAGTTGGCACGAAGGTTATCGTGCAGGGCGGCACGTTCCTCAACGACGCCGTGCTGCGCGCTTTCGAGCAACTCGCCGGCGTGAATGCCGTGCGCCCCGACATCGCGGGCAACATGGGCGCCTATGGCGCGGCCCTGCTGGCGCGCGACCGCTACCAGGCCGCAATGCGCGCCGCCGAGCGCGCGGGGCAGGCCACCGACGTGCATACCGCCATGCTCGGCGCGGCCGCGCTTGAGGCCTTGGCCCCCACGCACAAAACCGTGCGCTGCAAGGCGTGCGCGAACCACTGCCTACTTACCGTGAACGACTTCGGCAAAGACGAAGTCACTGGCAAGCATCGCCGCTTCATCACGGGCAACCGCTGCGAGAAGGGCGCGGGCGTGCTGAACGAGAAAAACGACGTGCCCAACCTCTACGAATACAAGAGCCACCGCCTGTTCGACTACGAGCCGCTCGCGGCCAAGGACGCCCCGCGCGGCACCGTGGGCATTCCGCGCGCGCTTTCGATGTACGAGAACTACCCGTTCTGGTTCACCTTCTTCACGAAGCTGGGCTGGCGCGTGGTGCTTTCCGACCCGTCCACCAAGAAAACCTACGAAGCGGGCATCGAAAGCATGCCGTCGGAAAGCGTGTGCTACCCGGCGAAGCTCTCGCACGGCCACATCATGAACCTGCTCGAGAAGCATCCCGACTTCATTTGGTTCCCCTGCAGCAAATGGGAACGCCAGGAAGACGAGACCGCCGGCAACCACTTCAATTGTCCCATCGTGGCAAGCTATGCCGAGGCGCTGCGCCTGAATATCGATGAGCTGCGCGATTCCGAGACGAAGTTCTTGAACCCGTGGCTGCCGTACGACAAGAAAGACCACCTGAAGAAACGCCTGATGGTAGAGCTGGTGCAGGCGCATCCCAAGCTCATGGGCGAAGGCGTTGCCGCGCCGACGCAGGCCGAAATCGACGCTGCGGTCGACGCCGCATGGGCCGAAGACGAAGCCTTCAAGCGCGACATTCGCGAAAAGGGCGCCGAGACGCTGCTGTGGATGGAAAAGACCGGCACGCACGGCATTGTGCTGGCGGGCCGTCCGTACCACAACGACCCAGAAATCAACCACGCCATCCCCGAGCTGCTCACGAGCTTTGGCCTGGCCGTGCTCACGGAAGACTCCATCGCGCACTTGGGCACGCTCGAGCGCCCCATTCGCCTGGTAGACCAATGGATGTACCACACGCGCCTCTACGCCGCCGCGAAGGTTGCCGCCGAGCGCCGCGACCTCGACCTTATTCAGCTGAACAGCTTCGGCTGCGGCTTGGACGCGCTCACCACCGATCAGGTGCAAGAGATTCTGGAAAGCGCTGGCAAAATTTACACCGTGCTCAAGATTGACGAGGTGTCCAACCTGGGCGCCGCGCGCATTCGCGTGCGCAGCTTGCTCGCCGCGCTGAAAGACCAGGCCGACGAAGAGGCCGATGCCGAAGCCGCCAAGCAGGAATGCCCCGCGTGCAGCCTCGACGTGAAAGAGCTTCTTGCCGAGGCCGAAACGCGTGTCGCCGCCGCCGAAGCCGCCGGTTCCAGCAAGCAGCCGGCAGGCTCCGCCGACGCCGCCGCGATTGAGGCCGTGGCTCAGGCCATCGAGCCGCCGTCGACCTTCTCGGAAAAGGCCGCGCCCGAGGCCCGCGAGCGCTTCAAGCAGCGCGAGGCCACCTCGACCGAGTTCGAGCGCGTGCAGTTCACCGAAGAAATGAAGGAAGCGGGCTATACCATTCTGGCTCCGCAAATGGCGCCGTACCACTTCGAGCTGCTCGTGCCCATTTTCAAGCGCTTCGGCTACAACGTCGACTTGCTGCCGAGCGTCGACCATGGCGCGGTGGACGCGGGCCTGAAGTATGTGAACAACGACATTTGCTACCCGTCCATCCTAGTCACGGGCCAAATTATGGAAGCCGTGACCTCGGGCCGCTACGACACCGACAAGCTGGCCGTGCTCATTACGCAGACCGGCGGCGGCTGCCGTGCCACGAACTACATCTCGCTCATCCGCAAGGCGCTCAAGGCTGCCGGCCTTGGCCATATTCCGGTGATTGCGCTTTCGTTCAAAGACTTGGGCGAGGTGAACCCCGGCTTCAAAATCACGCCGAAAATGCTGCTGCAGGCCGTGTACGCGCTGTGCTACGGCGACCTGCTCATGATGACGCTGTACCGCACGCGCCCGTACGAAATTGAGTCAGGCGCTGCCAACCACCTGTTCGACCACTGGATGGCCGAATGCAAGGCGCAGCTGGCGCGCGGCGTGAAGCGTTCGGAATTCAAGCGCACCGTGAAACAGATTGTCGAAGACTTCGACACACTGCCGCTGCAGGGCGAGGGCACCAAGCCGCGCGTCGGCGTGGTGGGCGAGATTCTGGTGAAATTCCACCCCACGGCGAACAACCAGATCGTCGACGTGATCGAGCGCGAGGGCTGCGAAGCCGTCGTACCGGGACTCATCGAGTTCTTCCTGTTCGGCATCGCGGGCGGCATTTTCCAGAAAGACCCGCTGGGCCGTTCCGCCAAGGGCGCGCTCGGCGGCAAAATCGGTCTGTCGGCCATTGCGAAGTTCCGCAAGCCGGTCAACGACGCACTCGCCGCATCGACGCGCTTCAACCCACCGGCGAACATCTATGAGCTGGCCGAATACGCGAGCGAGATTCTGAGCCTGTGCAACTCGATGGGCGAGGGCTGGCTGCTCACCGCCGAAATGGTGGAGCTCATTGTGTCGGGCGCGCCGAACGTGGTGTGCACGCAGCCGTTCGCATGCCTGCCGAACCACGTGGTGGGCAAGGCCGTGATCAAAGAACTGCGCCGCCGCTACCCCGAGAGCAACATCGTAGCCGTCGACTACGACCCGGGCGCGTCGGAAGTCAACCAGCTCAACCGCATCAAGCTCATGATTTCGGTGGCGAAGGCGAACCTCGAGGAAAAAGAAGAGGCCGCCCGCGCCGAGCGCAACGCGAACCTCACCAAGCCCGCCGATGAAGAAGTGGTCGGCTCTCTCGAAGTCGAGGAAGAAAAATTGAACTAGGAAGCGTGCGGATCTCGTGCCCCGACCCGTTACATGCTCGCAGCGTCTAACGGGTTTTTCTCCGCGCTACAAACCAACGCGAATGGGATGCGGCTGAAACATCGTTTCGGCTGCACCCCATTTCTTTATGCGCCACCAAGCGCCCGAGCGGGCTTTGACGCATCCGCCGCGCCCATCAAAAAGCGATGGGGCCGAATACTCTCGACCCCATCGCTCATATAGTTCAGCTCGTATTGCTTTACCTGGGTTTACTGTTTACCGATGAGCCACTCAAACAAATCGTTTTCCTTATCGAGGTACGAAAGTCCGGGGACGTCGGTATGGGCCGCACCGTCCAAAACGGTAATCTTCGCCTGAGAGTTGTTCTGCGAAAGCTGCGCAATGAAATCGATGGAAGACTGGGGTTTCACCACGTTGTCGTCCGCCCCAACGAATGCCCAAATCGGCATATCAGCAAGAGCAACGAGTGCCGTTTTCTTTGCGCGAATGCCACCGGCGCAAGGCGCGATTCGGGCGAATTCGTCGGGATAGGCCACCGCAATGCTCCATGCTCCCGTTCCGCCCATGCTAAAGCCAGTAAGGCTCACATTGGTCGGATCAATGGGATAAGCATTCTTCACAGCGTCGATGGCTCCAATCACGTTGGAATCGAGCGAAGGCCAATCGGTTGCGCTGCTTGGAGCCTGAGGCATAAGCACGTATGCCGGAATTTCGCCAAATTCCCCCTCGGCGAGAGCCTTGGCGAAATCGTCGGTATAAAGCAAAGATTGAGGGTCGTCACCTCTGCCGGTAATGCCATGCAAATATACAATGAGAGGCATATCTCCCTCAATTACTTCGGGAGCATACAGCCAGCAGTTCAATCCGCCAACATTGATAAGCTGCAGTTCAGGGACTGCGTTTTCGTCCTCTTCATCCTCTGATGCACTCACGCCGCAGGTAGCAGTCACTCTATATTCAGGCGAAACATTGTCGCAAATTTCAACGTAGGAAATCGGTTGCACGATATAGCTGTGCGTGCTGCCCTCTTCAAGGGCCTCGATCGTCACGGAGCAATCGGGTGTCGTGTTGAGCATGGAAATAAGCCCCGTGTCTTCGAAATATTCGAAAATCTGATATTGGTTCGCGCCCTCAACGGAATCCCATGAAAGCGTGATACTGTCTGAGGCATTGGAAGTCGCCTTTACGATGGGCGCATCGAGCGTTGCAAGCTCGACTTTCTGATCGGGCTCAACGCCATTCTGCACCATAATCACGCGGAATCCCACATCTTCGTATCCCTGCGATGCATCGCGCGCCTCTTTGCGGTTTTCAGTGCGGCAGTCGGTGCGTTCGCTATCCCATGCACCGCCTTTCACGCCAAGCATCTCGACGCCATCATCGGTTGCGCGCGCGGTAGAGGTCCATTCCCATACGTTGCCCCAAAAATCAATTGCCCCATGAGCGCCGCGCGTTACGCCATCGTACTCGTAAACCGACACACGGCCGTCAGCAACGCCGCAATTGAAATCGGCATCTTTAGGCATATGCCCCGCGGCAAGCTCCCACTCGCTTTCATTCGGCAAGCGATACGTGTTCGCGCCATCGGTCTGCGTAAGCCATGCGCAATACGCCTGAGCGTCGCACGTCGATACGAAGTTCACGGGGAAGTCGCCTTCACCTTCGGGATACGTTCCATTCTCCCAACCAGAGGGGGCTTGCGCACCCGTTGCCTGCACGTATGCCGCATATTGCGCATTGGTGACAGGCGTGCGGCTCACGTAGATGCTTTCGCCGGCGCCCATAACGGGAATGAAGTCGTACTGCGCCGCATTGGAGGTTTTCCATTTCAGAAGACGCGTATCGGTAAAGCGCAGCATGCTCGAATTGATGCGATTCCAATACGTCGCATACATGTCCTGCACGATATCTTCCATCTCGGCCACGGTGTCTTCACCGCCTGGCTTGCCTGCGGTTTCAACTCTCAGCTCGGCAAGCTTAGCTTCCTTGCGATCGAGCACGGCATTGTAATTCTGGATAACCATATCGCGCAACGCCACGTAGTTTTCCTCGGTTGACGATTTCTGATAGGCCGAAATGAGGTCTTTCGTCTCTTGGGTAAGCTCGGGCTGCTCGGTTTCAACAAAATCGCTATGCTCGAAAGAGTTCTGCGCAATCGCCTCAGTCGCGCCAATCGGCATAAGCGAAGTTGCCAAAAGGGGCGCGAGCAAAATTCCAGCAAACGCCTGAGTTCGTTTCATGGGCTCCCTTTCTCTTGCGTCGCAGGGATTGCATCCCAAATGCGACAACGAAACGCCTATTCTGCGTGAGCGTAGCGAATCGCACGGAGCTATTTCGACGGACAAAATGCGGCAAAGTTGTGGCAAGCCGCCATTGGTATATGGGGCATACAGGTATGATTGGAGAAAGAGGAAACGAGGACGCGATGCCCCAAACGATTTTTATTGCCGACGACGAAAAGAATATCCGCAGCCTCATAGCCGCATTTCTCACTCAGGACGGCTTCGCGGTCGAGGAATTCGAGAATGGTGGCGCGCTGATTGCCGCATGCGAGGAGCATCTGCCTGACCTTGTAGTGCTCGACGTTATGATGCCGGGCGTCGATGGGCTTTCGGCGTGTTCAGCGCTGCGCCGCGCATATCCGGGTCTGCCCATCATCATCGTCTCCGCAAAAGACAGCCCCTACGATCGCGTAACGGGGCTCACGCTCGGCTGCGACGATTACATGGTAAAGCCGTTTTTGCCGCTTGAGCTTGTCACGCGCGTCCATGCTCTTCTGCGGCGTGCAGGCAATACGGGGGACAATGAGCACGATGGGCATCGCGCCGAGCAAAAGAGCGCAGACGAAATTTCATTCAACGAATTGCGCATGCACATCGAGCGCCGCAGCGCACACTTAAACGGCACGCCCTTGTCGCTTACGCCTGCCGAATTCGATTTCCTCGCTTATCTCATCAAGAATCAAGAAAGGGCCGTAAGCAGGGAAGAACTTCTTCATGAACTATGGCAGATTGATTGGAAGTCCGACACGCGCGCGACCGACGACTTGGTGAAACGCTTACGCCGCAAGCTGCGCGACGCCGATGCGGCGGTGTGCATAGAAACAGTTTGGGGCTTTGGCTTCCGAATTACCACGATGGAGTAAGAATGGGCGCGACGCGCAATCGAATTGACAAAACGCTCCGCAACAAATTGGCCGAAACACGCAGAAGCATCGCGCTTCGATTGCTGCTGCCGGCGATAGCCATCATGATGGTTCCACCTTTGTCATGCTTCATTTTTTCGCAATGCGCGACGCACTATGCCCACGACAATGCTGAAAAACAACTCGCGGCGCTCCAAGAACGAGTAGCGCCCGCCCTCGAAAACTGTTTTCCAAAAGACGGAGAAGCCGACAAAAGCCTCGAATCTGCTGACGCCGGCACCGCTACAGGCGCCAACGGCGAAGCCAAGCTCAAACCGCAGGATGACGCCGATCAGAAGAGCGCCGTTTCAGCGTTTTTGGGGAGTGCGTGCACCGTAGCATCGCAAATGGGAGGCGACGCTCGTCTTATGGTGCTTTCCGGCACAGACAAGGTCGTGTACCCGCGTGACGAGCAGCTTCGCAATGCGGTCGCAACGCTTGCGAGCGATTTTGCCCAGTATGCCCATGAGCATGGCGCATCAAACGGAGAGCCAATCAGCATGGTGGGAAGCGACGGCGAGACCTATCTTGCAATTATTTATGAGCCCACTGCGCAATCGGACCGCCTTCGCTATGTTATTACCTATTGCCCCACGTCAATGGTTGGCGACTGGGTTGACCAGGCTTCGATCATCGTGTTGAGCGTTTCGTCAATTTTCGCGTTTTTCGTTTTGATTGTGCTGGTTACAACCGCCCGAAGCGTCACAAAGCCGCTCAAGCATCTGCGCTGGGGAGCCCGTCGCATCGGAGAAGGCGACTTCGTTTCGATTGAACCGGAGTTCTTCCTGGCAGAGCTCGAAGATATGCGCTGCTCCATGAACGAAATGTCACAGAAGCTCCAAGCGGCCGAACAGACGCAGCAGCGTTTCTTCCAGAACGTATCGCACGAGCTGCGAAGCCCCCTTATGTCGATTGGGGGATACGCGCAGGGCATCGAACAGGGAGTGTTTGACCCACCGCAGCATGCCGCCCATACCATCATGGAAGAAAGCGAGCGAATGTCGCGCCTGGTCGATAGCATTTTGTGTCTCTCTCGCCTAGAGAGTCTGGAAGACGATCGAAAGATCAGCGAGCTCGAACGCGTAGACATGGGCAGGGCAATGGAGCAATGCATCGAGCGGATGAAATGCTTGGCCGATGCACGTAGCGTGGAAATAAGGGCAAATTTGGCCAAGGATGCACAGGCGATCGCAGAAGACGACCTGCTCGATAAAGCAATAGGAAACATGCTCTCGAATGCCATTCGCTACGCAAACTCCCTGGTGGAAATAGCATGCTGGGTCGATTTCGAAAACGATAGCGTGGTTGCAACGGTTCACGACGATGGACCCGGGATTCCCGAGGCAGATGTTCCCCATGTTTTTGAGCGTTGCTACAAAGGCGAAGGCGGACAATTCGGGCTCGGCTTGGCAATCGCGAAAACGGCGACGGAGCGCATGGGCGCGACCATCGAAGCCGCAAACGCGCCCGAAGGCGGCGCGCTGTTCACGCTTCGCCTTCGCAGAGCACAGAAAACGAGTAACTAGCTTGATAGTCTGATAGCTTACTAGCAAGCAGCTTCTACCAGGCGATACCCGATTCCCCATACCGTTTCGATTATGCGAGGATCGCTCGGGTCGTCTTCAATTTTGTTGCGGAGCTTCTTTATGAACACCGTAATGCTTTGCGTTTCACCCACAAACTCGGCGCCCCAAGCCTCTTCGACGAGCTGTTCCTTCGAAAGCACGGTATCGGGCGTACGCGCAAGGGCAAGCAAAATCTTGAACTCTTTCGGTGTGAGCTTAATAGGGATTCCGTCTTTTGTGACCTGGTGTTTCGCAGTGTCCATGACGAAACGCCCAAGCGTGAGCGTTTTCGGCTCCGGCCTTGCGGGTGCCGCATCCATGTGCGCGCGACGCAGGTGCGCCTCAATATGCATGAGCAATTCCCGCGGGTCGAAAGGCTTGGTCATATAATCGTCGCCGCCAGCGGCGAACCCAATGCCCTTGTCAACGATATCGCCTTTTGCGGAAAGAAAGATCACCGGAACCGTTACGCCCCGGGTGCGCAATTCGCGGCAGGTGGCGAACCCATCCATCCGCGGCATCATGACGTCGAGAATTACCAAATCAAATGCGTTCCCCTCGAATGCCTCAAGCGCATCGGTGCCGTCTTCGACACAGACGCATTCATGACCCTCACCCTCGAGCAATCCGCTTATGAGCTTCTGGATACTCACCTCATCATCAGCAAGCAGAATCTTCATCGAAATCTTCCTCCTCATCCGGCAAAGGAACATAGGGGATGCGCACGCAGAACGTGCTGCCGACCTTTCGCTGCGATTCGACGGTCGCCACGCCGCCGTGCAACTCCGTCAGCTCCTTCACAACAGCAAGGCCCAAACCTGTGCCACGATAACGACGATTAGGCGATTGACCAGCCTGTTTGTACAACTCGAAAATATCGGAAATATCGCTTTCGTCAATACCCATTCC
>CAKUEV010000027.1 GCA_934646845.1 uncultured Slackia sp. | reverse complement strand
GCGTTTTCGGGCTATATGGAAATGAACGGCTTCCCCGATCGAGCTCCCGTGCCCGCATTCCCGCAGCCTTCCGACTATTTTGTCGGCCTGTTCGCCATCGTCGGCGCATTGGCCGCCCTTAACCGCGCCAAGGAAACCGGCCAGGGCGATTCGATCGATGCCGCTCAGTATGAGGCCATGGTGCGCGTCTCGGGCTTCTATGTGGTGAACTACCTCAATGCTGGCGTGCTGCCCAAGCGCGAGGGGTCCCACTCGACGAGCTCTGCGGGATACGGCACCTATACCTGCAAAGACGGCGTGAATCTGTACATCCTCATTCTGGGTGCCGGTGTTGTGCGCAACGCATGCAAGGTGCTTGGCATCGACATTGCCGAAGACCCGTTCTATGACGGCATGGGCCTGTGCGGCATGGGTACGCCCGCTGGCGATATTTTGGAGGGCAAACTCGCCGAATTCTTCGGTACGCATACGGGTGCCGAGGCCGAGGAAATCCTGCTCGAAGCAGGCGTTCCCTGCAGCCGCATTTATACGTTCGCCGATTGCGATGCCGACCCTCATTACAAAGCGCGTGAAACGTTTACCACGTGGAAAAACGCCCACGATGACGAAACGATGCGCGGTGTGAACGTGGTTCCGAAGTTGAAGAAGAACCCGGGCAAGATTCAGCGCGGCATGCCGCTCGTCGGCCAGCACAACGAAGAGATCCTGCATGGTCTCGGCGTGAGCGACGAGGAAATTGCCCAGCTTTATGACGAGGGCCTTATTCGTCAAGAAACGACACTTACCGGCAAGTAATTGCCTTTCCGCATATTCGGCGGTGGCTCATCTTCCCATTCCTCTCTCATGCCGCCGCATCTCCTTTTTGCGAGCCCGCACTCCATTTCCCCTGGATGCGGGCTTTCTTTTTCGCGTCGACCGAAAGTCGGGCGTTCAATTGCTGCTGTTTTTGGCTCAGGGAAACGCGCCGATTGGCCTGTTGCGTTATGTCGCGCACGGCCCTCGTCTTCTTCTGGTCGCTGTGGCATGGTTTTTGCTTCAGCGGAATGGTTGTTTTCGTTTAGAGGTGTTTTATGGTGACTGAATCTCCGTCGAGAAATGCCCGGAGCGCACGCCCGCATTTCGGTTTCTTCGTTGCTTTCGCTCTTGTTATATGCATGTTTTGCCCCGTTTCGTTTGGGCATAGCTGTGCCGGAATCTTCTATCCCTACGCCGCCGCCGATTTGGGCGTGGGAACGGGCGTGTTGAGCTATTTCACGCCCCTTGCGTGCCTTTCCGGTCTCGTATTCCTTCCATTTGCGGGCCGTTTGCTGAACGGCTGCGATGCGCGTGCATGCATCGGCGGGTCGTGCTTTGTGGCGGCGCTCGCTTTTTTCCTGGTGTCATTTTCAACGCAATTGTGGCAATACCTCGCGTGCGGCGTGCTCATGGGATTTGGCACATGCACGCTTATTTATCTGGCTCCCGCGACGCTCATCACGCGTTGGTTCGATAAGAATGCGGGCTTCTATATTGGCCTGGTTGCAGCGTTTACGGGCGTTGGCGGCATGGTGTGGGCGGCCGTTGGCGGCGCGCTCATTCAGACGTTTGGGTGGCAGGCGACCTATCGCGTGTTCGCGGCCATCACGCTCGCGTGCGTGCCGATTATGGTCATGTGCATCGCGAGCCGCCCTTCCGACAAGGGCCTTTTGCCTTATGGGGCGCATGAGAATGGCTCTGCGCTCGATGAGAAGGGCCAAGCTTCTGCGCCGGTCGATGCCGCCGCGCTTGTTGCCCAACTTGCGCCGGGCGAGCATCCTCGCGCTCGCAAGGGCATCACGGCGAAGGAAGCGTTCAAAATGCCCCAGTTCTATCTCATTATGGGCTTTTGCTTCTGCTTGAATTTCGGCATGTATCTCAACGGCATGGTCCCTTCGTACGTGCATACATTGGCGGTCGGATCTGCCGTTCCCATGCTCGGCGCGTGGGCTACGTCGCTTTCCATGGCGGCTCAAACGGGCACGAAGCTCGGGCTGGGATACGTGGGCGAGAAGCACCCGTTTTCGGGCGCGATTGCGTGCGTCGCCATGGGCATTGTGGGCGCTGTGCTTATTTTGGTGGGCGGCGCCGGCAATGCGGCCGTTGTTATCGCGCTGGGCGCATTCGCGTACGGCATCTACTACGGCGTCACCAATGTCATGACCCCGTCGCTTGCCCGCAAAACGTTCGGCGGCCTTGAATACCCCATCGTGTATGCGCGCATTTCCATGGCGGCGAATGTCGCGGGCGTATGCTCGGGATTTTTGTGGGGCGCCGTGATTGACGTCGCTGGCTTTGAGGTCGCCTTTGTGGGTGCTGCGGTGCTCATCGCGTGCGCGATCGCCTGCACGCTGGGGCTCGCTTATTTCCAAAGTCGCGATATCAAGCGTTTCCTCGAAGGCGATGAGGCGAAATAATCGAGGCCGATAAGGCGAAATAAGAACACGGCTTTCTGTCTAAAGAAGCGCTGTGCTGCCATGGGGTCGCTTCGGCGACCCCTTCGTTTTAGGCGCGCGCTGCATTGAGGAATGTGCGGAAGAGCGGTGCGGCGTTGCCCAGATATTCTGGATGCCATTGCACGCCCACGTAAAAGGTCGATGTGTGGCTTTCGGCCGCTTCAATAACGGGGCCGCACGTCGCTACCGCCTCAAGAAGGGGAGCGGTATCGCGAATCGCCTGGTGGTGCATGGAGTTGACGAAAAGCAGCAACGGTTCATCCGATTGCTCGGCATGTTCTTCGCGATATGCGGCATGAAGTATCGATTTGGGCGAAATGCTCACCTCGTGTCGCCCTCGCTCATAGGGTTTGGGCTGCTGATGAAGGCGAGCCTGCTCGTCGGTGATGTCCTCGATAAGGGTGAGGTCTTGATAGAGGGTTCCGCCAAGCGCGACATTCATGATTTGCAAACCTCGGCAAATGCCGAGCGTCGGCATGTTCAGTACGAAAGCCCGTCGCGCAAGCTGAAGCTCGAAATAGTCTCTCTGCTCATTGACACGAAGAACCGATGGGTGCCGGAGCGTTTCGCCGTATGCATAGGGCGAAAGATCACCGCCGCCCGAAAGAAGAACCCCGTCAAGCGAAGCGAGCACGTCTTCAATATAAGAAGGGGAATCGGAGAGGGGCGCCAGCATGATGGGCGTGCCGCCGGCCGCCGCAACGGCGAGCGCATATTCGTGATTCGCCTCGCACATATTCGTTGCGGGATTGATTTCTGCAGTTATTCCAATAAGCGGCTTCATGGTCGCTCGGTCCTTTCAGGGCTTAATGCGCGCGCTTGCTGTTGCGGCGCCGCAAAGTGGTTGCCACATTCTAGGGCAAATGAGGAGTCCTCTTCTAAAAGCAAGAAGTATGCCAGTTGAAATGCGCGGCCATGGCACGCGTTTTGCTACGCCTCTCGTTTGAATAGAGAAATGCACAGGGAGGCAGCGCATGGCGAAAACAAACGATATACCCCGATTCGGGCTTCTGAGCGGTTACCGCGTTGTGATGGTGGGCCTGTCGGTCGCGGCGCCTTTCGCAGCTGAGCTCTATGCCGAACACGGCGCCGACGTCATATGGGTCGAAAACCCCGTCAATCCTGATATGGGGCGCTTTTCGCAGCATGGCGCCTCGACGCAGCAAGATCGCCGCAATATGAGAAGCCTCGCCATGAATTATCTGAAGGGCGAGGGGCGCGATGCTTTCTTGAAGCTTATCGAAACCGCCGACGTGCTCATAGAGGCGTCGGTCGGTGGGCGCTTCGCAAGCAAAGGGCTCGGCGATGAGGAATTGTGGGAAGTGAACCCGCGCCTGGTCATCGCTCATATTTCCGGCTTTGGGCAAACGGGTATCGAAAGCTACGTGAAGCGTGCGAGCTACGATCCAATCGCCCAGGCATTTGGCTGCGCGATGCGCATGAACGGCATTGAGGGCCAGCCGTCGATTCCCGCTATGCCGTTCCCGGGCGATTATTCCGCGGCATTTTACGCGTTTGGCATGACGCTCGCTGCTTTGTTGAAGCGCCAGGAAACCGGCCGCGGCGAATCTATCGACGTGGCGCAATTCGAAACCATGATGCGCATTCAATCGCAATACCCCATTAAGGGCTGGACGTACGGCGAAGAATACGTGAAAGAAGGTACGCATAGCCTTATTTGCGCGCTGTACGGAACCTATGTATGCAATGACTGCGAAGAAGTGTACGTGCTGTTCTTGGGACCAGGCGTTTTGAAGGCTGGCCTGCCATTGCTTGGCTTGGAGTACGGCAGTGAGTTGTTCCCCGAAGGAGAGGGCATTATTCCCTACGGAAGCCATGCGGCCGATGTGGCCGAAGAGGCGTTCGCGAACTTCCTTGCGCAACACACCGCAGAAGAAGTCGAGACCATTCTGAACGAGGCGGGCGTGCCGTGCTCGCGCCTCATGAACTACGAACAGGCCGCGGCCGATCCCCATTACCAAGCGCGAGGCGTTGTCGAGACGTGGCCGGCCGTCGATGGCGCGCATGAAATATCGGGCGTGAAGGTTGTTCCCGACCTTGCGAACTACCCCGGGCGCGTATGGCGCGGCGCTCCATGCACGGGCCAAGACAACGACGACATTTTGAGCGAGCTTGGCTTCTCTTCGGAAACGATCGCCGAGATGTACGAGCGCAACCTTCTCGGCAAAAAATCGTACAAGGAATCTTTCGCAAATTAGCAAAACTGGCACAAAAGTTGCTCATAAGTTTTCATGAAAGTTCTCGATTTTGCCGAAAGCGGCGAAGCGTGGGAACTGGTACACAACACAAGGAGGTTGTTGCATGAAGTCAACTGATCTGCCGAAGTTCGGCAACCTTCATGGCTTGAAGGTCATCAACGCGGCGTCCGTTATCGCGGGCCCGTTTGTGTGCGGCCTTTTCGCCGAGCAGGGCGCTGACGTTATTGAGCTGGAAAGCGTGAAGGCTCCCGACATGTATCGCATGTATGGCGACGCATGGTCGGCCGAGCGCCGCAACCAGCGCATGATGACGCTGAATATTCCGAGCGACGAAGGCAAGGAAGTGCTGTTCAAGCTCGTCAAAGACGCCGATGTGCTCGTCGAGTCGTCCAAGGGCGGCACGTGGAAGAAGTGGGGCCTCACCGACGAGGTTTTGTGGGAGCACAACCCCGCGCTCGTTATTCTGCACATTTCGGGCTTTGGCCAAACGGGCGACCCCGACTACGTGAAGAAGGCAAGTTTCGACCCCATTGGCCAGGCTTTCTCGGGCTACGCGAGCCTCAATGGCTTCCCGGGCACGCCTCCTTCGGTTACCAAGCCTTTCACGGGCGACTACATGACCGGCCTCATGGGCGCATGGGCGACGCTCGCCGCTGTTATCCATGCCAAGGAGACGGGCGAAGGCGAGTCCATCGACTGCACCCAGTTCGAATCGCTCGTTCGCGTTCAGGGTGCCACGCTTTCCGATGGCATTAACCATGGCATTCAGCCTACTCCCATCGGCAACGAAGACTTCGTGGGCGCATGCGCTGGCTCGCAGAAGTGCAAAGACGGCTATGTGCAGGTCGCGGTTGGCGGCGTTGGCCCCGTCTCGAAGCTCGTTGACTTCTTTGGCTTCAAAGACGATCCCGATTTCCAGCCCTTCGGCACCTATCCTTCGATCACTCGTGCCCCGGGTTGCAAAGATATCAACGACCCCTTGCCGGCTCGTGCGGCCAAGTTCCGCGCGGCGCTCGACGAGTACTGTCTGTCCCACACCGTCGATGAGGTGAATCAGCAGTTCAGCTCCATGGGCGTGCCGGTGAGCCCGCATATGACCTATGAGCGCATGCTGAAAGACCCGCAGTACAAGGCTCGTGAGGTGTTTGTCGATTGCTTCGACGAGGTTACCGAAACCACCGTCAAGCAGGTGAACATGTTCCCGAAGTTCGCCAAGCATCCTGGTCAAATCGTGCGTGGCGGCGCGAAATACGACGCCGACACCGCCGATGTGATGGCCGAGCTCGGCTACACCCCCGAGGAAGTCGAGGCGCTCTACGAGAAGGGCGTCCTGAAGAAGGGCAAATAGGCCCATCGAAAGTCCTGTCAGCCTTTGGCAGGCATTGAAGTTCGATCCCCTGGGCCGCGTGCTTGGGCGCGCGGCCCTGTGAGATGGTCGGCGAAAACGAGTTCCGATTTTTCGTTGCAGCGAGAAATGGGCACGGTTTTTGCTGATGTTTGGATGCATTCCGATGCATCAGAGAAAGCTCGAAACAAGGAGAGAAAAAATGGGAACTGAGAATGTGAAGGGCAGCAATTACGCGTGGGCAGTCGCCATTGCGTGTATTGCGTTCTACGCTGTTCCGCTGGGCTTTGCTGCCAACCATGCGGGCCTGTTCATTACCCCGGTCATGAATGAGTTTGGCTGGTCTCGTACCGACGCCACCCTGTTCATGTCCATCCAGCCTTGGGTTGCCGCCCTGTGCACCCCGCTTGCTGGCAAGCTTATTTCCAAGTACAACCCCCGCTGGATCATGACCGCCTCTGTGCTGGTCTTCGGCTTGGCCAACCTCGCTTGCGCTTGGTTTACCGCGCCGTGGCAGTGGAACATTTACGGTGTGCTTTACGGCGCTTCCGCAGCGTTCTGGATGTACATCGCCACCCCGACCATGGTCAACCGCTGGTTCGCTAAGTCCAACGGCACCGTGATTGGCGTTATCGGCGTTATGGTGTCGCTGTTCGGCGCCATCATGTCGCCCATCATCAATGGCTGGATTGCGAGCATGGGTTGGCAGACCGCTCGTATCATCTGCTCTGTGATCGTTATCGTCGTTGGCGGCGGCCTGACTGCGGCCCTGCTGCGTGAGTCCCCCGAGAAAATGGGCGTTCTGCCTTGGGGCTACGGCACCGTCGAGGAGAAGAAGTCCGAGGCTGCTTCTCAGATCGCCGTTGGTGCTGACGAAGGCGCAACCGCCGCTCAGGCTCGCAAGAACCCTGCTCTGTGGCTGCTCATCGTCATGGCTGGCTTCTTCGTCATTTCCGCTTCGTTCGTTCAGCAGCTCGCTTCTTATGCTTCTACGGGCGAACTTGGCGCTGCCGTCGGCGCAATGGCCGTTTCCATCGCCATGGTCGCTTCCATCATCGGCAAGTTCGGCTTGGGCTGGCTGTGCGACCACATTGGTGCTCGCATGACGGGCGTTATCGCTGGCGTTCTGGGTGGCGCTGGTGCCGCTATCGCCTTCTTCTCTGGCGCGAATGTCATGGGCTTCTACGTTGGCGTTGCTCTGTTCGGCGTTGGCTACTCCGCACTGAACATCGTTCCCCCGATGACCTGCCGTCAGGCCTTCGGCAACAAGGACTACGCGAACATCTTCTCGATGGTCGCTACCGGCCTGAACGTGTTCTCTGGCTTCGCCGCTCTGATCTACGCTCAGATCTTCGACATCACGGGCTCCTTCGCTGGCGCCTTCTGGATGATCATCGTCTTCTACGTGCTCGTCATCGTTCTGTCGCTGGTCATCGTCCCCATGGGCCGCAGGTCTTGGGCGAAATAAACACCCCACGTATGCTCGTCGCTTAGGCGAGCAGGCATAAGGAATGCGTGGTTCGGGGCTGCAAACCCGAACCAACAAAGAAAGCCCTCATTATCGAGGGCTTTCTTGTGTTTGGAGGCGAAAACGATAGCTCATGTTTTTCGCCGGCGTTTGAACGGCGAGGCGCTTCGGCCTATTCGTCCTTTTCGTTTACCGCTGCGGCGCAATGCGCAATGCGCTCGTAGAGGCTCGCGTCCCCGATGCTGCCGGCGAGCTCTCGAAGTTCTGCCAAATACGTTGTGGCCTCCTGTTTCGTGGCGCTTGTGACCACAAGGCCGATAAGCGATCGAATAAGCGAATAGTTCGCCCCGATTCGTTTCGCGATGCGATAGGCCTCATGATTTGCCAAATACGCTTGGGCGGGATTGCTTTTATGTTGCAGCATTCCTTTGGTCGCGAGCGTTGCGGCATGCATGGGCTCGTTATGGCCGGTTTCGAGCAACGCAAGTGCCTTTTCGGTCATGCGATCGCCCTCTTCCTTATCGCCCATAATGTAGGCGAGCATCGATTTGATGCCTTCCGATGAGGATGAGAAGCTTCGAATGGGCGTCTCTTTGAACGATTCTTCTGCCAGTTTGACCAAATCGAAAATTCGCGGGTCGGGGCCTTCTTTCATGAGTGAAATGAGCGTAACAAGGGCCGAGAAGAACAACGAAAGCCCCGAGCTCGTGTTTGATGTTGGGTTTTGGCAGAGTCCTAATCCGACGATGCGATTGAGGCAATTGATGGAGTTATCGAAATCGCCGACAATCATGTACCACGACGAAAGAAAACCCAGAATATAGCTTACGAGAAGCGGCGAAGCTCCATTGCGGGTTGCGAGCTGCTCGGCCTTGACGAGCGATGCACGAATCTCGGGATCAAGGGCCTTTTTGTAGCACGGAATAACGCCGGCGCGCACTTCTTCGTTTTCAGGAACGCCATTGAGTTTCCTTGCAGCCTCAAACGTAAGCGCATAGTCGTCTCGCCCCATGGCTTGGGCGATTGAAATAGCGCTTTGCAGATATAAATCGGCTTCGTATGTTTTGCCCAGATGGGTCATGTTGATATACAGAATAAGAGAGGCGTCGAGTTTCTCGGGCCCTTCAAGATGTTTCACGGCGAGCTTGTAATACTTGATCGCCGCCTCGATTTCGTCAATTTGCAGCAGATAATCGCCGGCCTTCGCCGCATAGGGACCGCATTTTTGGGGTTGGGTGCTTAGGCTGTAGTGGCGGCAAATGGCGATATCCTGCATGTTCGATGTGGCATGGCCATAAAGCTCATCCATCGTTTGAGCCAAACGAAAATGCGCCGACTCAAGCCTGCGGGAATCTCGGGCAAGGCGGGAAACGAGAAATTCCTGCATGCGCTTATTGAGAAGCACGATTCGGCCCGAGCCGTCGCGGGCGGCGATGCCTGCCGATGAAAGCTCATCGAACAACGCTCCGCTCGTGCCGTTTTCGCAAAGCGCGCTGAACAATTCGGCGTCGCAAGGCGCATTGTGCACTGCGAGCAGGGTGGCAAGGTGGGCGGCGTCGGCCGTAAGCGATTTGAATGTGAATTTGAAGAGGCTCTGGAGTGATGCCTTCCCCGAAAACTCCGTATAGCCGGAATCGAGCCCTTGAATAATCGTTTTCATCAAGAAAGGGTTCCCGTCGGCAAGGGTAATGAGCTTGCGGGCGGTTTGCTCGTCGATATCGGGGAAGAAGAAAAGCAAGATGTCCATCATGCGGTCGTCGCTGATTTTGGTGAGCTCCACTCTGAGCAAAATGCCCTTGCGCTGGAGCTCGTTGAGCAGGGCCATAGTGCGCGGCGCCGGAATGATCGGGTTGAACGTTGCGATGAATCGCGCAGAGAGAAGCGTTTGGTCGTTTATGGCGCGCGAGAGCACCTTAAGGGAGGCTGCGTCGGCATAGTGGATGTCATCGCACATGAAGAGAAGATGGCAATCCGTGCCTAAAACGCGAAAAAAGTCCTCGATGGTTTCTTGAATTTGCGAGGTCGAGAGGGCGAACGTGGATGCGGGGCGTTCGGCATTGACGTCAATTGAGGGAATAAGGCAGCGCAGGCGTCCCCACTGCTCGTCGCCCATGATTCGTTGCGCGCGCAGGGCGATTTTGGGCCAGTCGGAGGCGGTGGTAAGCCCTTTGATTGAGTCGATGAGGCCGCCAAAAGGTATCTCGCGCGTTTGCTGGGTGAATTTTACGACGATGCGCCGCTCGCCCGTTTGATGCGGAAGTTCCTTGAGGAAGCGGGTTTTGCCGATTCCCGTTTCGCCCGTGACAAGCACGAACGACCCGTTCGGCGCGGCAAGGGCGCGGTCGATTTGCTCTTGCCGGCCGATAAAGGGCATGTCCTTTTCTTTGAGCGCGCGTTGGCCCGATTTCTTAACGTGCGCGGTGAATGAATCGTTGGACCCAATAATCGATTGGTAGCATTCGACGGTTTGGATTGAGGGCGGCAGTCCTAGTTCGTCGTTAAGGCGCGTGGTGAGCTCCCGATACAATTCGCCGACCTGCGCGCGCATGCCGGCCTTTTCCATGATCAACATGGCGCGTCGGTAGAGGTCTTCGCGAATTTCGTTTTCCGAAATCGTTCGCTCAATAATGGCAAGCGCGTCGGTGTATCGTTTCTGGATTTCGAGGTCGAATGAGCGTTCGAGCGCGGCGTCAATCGAACGATTCCGCCATTGCTGCGCTTCGGAATTCACCCACTGGTCGAAGGGGTCGGCGTCTTTGATGGAAAAGCCGTCAAGAAATGGCCCGCGGAACAGCTCGAGGGGGCTATGGTCGCCATTTCGATTTGGGTTATTGGCAAACGCGAAGTAGTCGCGTGCATCGCTTTCAACGCTTTCAGCAAGGGCGATGGCTCCTTGGGATGAAATGACGGCGTCTTCCGAAAGAGCGTTTTTCAAATACGAGAGATGGATGCTGAGGTTGCGGCTTGCGACCTGCGGGCTTTTGTCGGGCCAGAAAAGCCATGCGAGCGTGGTGCGCGGAACGGGCTTGAGTTCGGTGGCCAAATAGAACAAAAGGGCTCGTACCCGTTTGCGCGAGAAGGATGTTTCGACTCCATTTTTAAGGATGCGCGGGGTTCCAAGAACTTCTACGCGAATGACGTCATCGGCCATGATTTTCCTTCGAGTGGTGGGTTTCATTCTCGTGCTGCCTATAACAGCTGAAACGAAACCTAAACAAAAAGCTAACAAAAGCATTTATAGCATATCGTTCGGCCCTTCTTCAGGGGGAAATGGCACGTAAATTGCTCAAAAACAAGGCATACGCGTTGGTTTCCGGCATATGGCCGTGTTTAGTTTGTTAAAGGCCGATTCGTATAGTTTTTGAGCAAGAAGAGGGTTGCGCACATCGCGCAAAGTTCGAAAGGGGACCGCATGTCAAAGGTGAAAAGCGGGTCGGTTTGGGCATGGCTCGTGCTTATTGGCTGCATAGGTTTTTATTCCATTCCGACGGGCATTATCGCCAATACGTCGGGCATTTTCGTAGCTCCTGTCATGGACCAGTTTGGCTGGAGCCAGACCGATACCACGATGTATCGTACGATTCAGCCTATCGTTTCGGCGATTTGTGCGCCGTTCGCTGGCAAGCTGCTGGAGAAATATGATCCGCGTTGGATTATGACCGCCGTGTCGGCCGTGTTTGGCTTGGCTTCGGTTGCGTCCGCCTTTGCCACCGAATTGTGGCAGTGGAATCTGTACGGCGTTGTGTTCGGCGTGACCGCTGCATTCTTCATGTACCTGGCGGCTCCGGTGCTTATCAACATTTGGTTCGAGAAGGGCGCCGGCATTGCCGTGAGCATCTCCGCCGCAACGCTTTCGCTGCTCGCTGCCATCGCAAGCCCGGTTGGCCAGGCGCTCATTAGCGCATATGGCTGGCAGACGGCACGCCTGGTGCTCTCTCTCGTTACCACGGTCGCTTCGGTCGTGCTGTGCGCCGCGTTTGTGCGCAAGTCTCCTTCCGTCATGAATGTTCTGCCTTTCGGCGCTTCTCAGGCCGAGGAAAATGCCGAAGAGCGTAGCGCCGAGGAAGCTGCGGCTGCGGTTGCTGCCGCCGAGAACGAAGGCGCCTCGATTGAAGAGGCTCGCAAGTCTCCCGCAATGTACACGCTGATTCTTGTGGCAGGCATCTTCTGCATGTGCGCGGCGTTCTTCCAGCAGATTCCGGCTTTCTGTGCGCATGGCGAGCTCGGTGCTTCCGTTGGTGCTATGGCCGTTTCAATCATCATGGTCGGCGGAATCGTAGGCAAGTTGCTGTTGGGCGCGCTGAATGACAAAATCGGCATTCAGTGGACGGGCCTTATCGCGACGATTGGTGGCGCTTTGGGCATCACGCTCGCATGGCAATCGGGCGCAAACGAGGCAGTATTCTATGCAGGCATGGCGATTTTCGGCTTCGGCTACGCAGGTCTTACTGTTATCGCGCCGATGCTCACTCGCGGCACGTTCGGCCCGCGCAATTATTCCCAGATTTATTCCTGGGTTTCCACGGGCATTTTCATCGCAACCGCTATTTCCTTCACGGTGTATGGCCTGATTTACGACAACACCGGATCGTATGATGGCTGCTTCATGGTGGTTATTGCGCTGTATGTTGTCGCTGCGGTTCTCGTTCCGTTCACGCTCAAGGCGGGCAATAAACTCTGGAAGAAGTAAGCCTTTCGCTTGGCGTGCGCCTTCCATTCGGAATGAATCGAAAGGCCAAGGGCTTCGGTCCTTGGCCTTTTCTCTATTGTCGGCCCAATCTGTAGAAGCGTATGCAAGAGGGGCGTCCAGCTTTTTGTGCCCTCGTCATATCGCCTATGCGCCTGCGACCCCAACCACATGCAGCGCATCGCCGTCTACGGTGAAAGCGACGTCATATGCGGCAAAGGCCAAATGGTAGACGCGGCTTGGGTCGTGCTTGCTTCCGGCGCGGCGCGGGTCTTGGCGCAGCACCTCCACGAGACCCTCGAGCTTGTCGCTCTCGATATGCGCCTGCAATGTTTCGGGGAAGTCGACGTCTAGTTCGTGCCAGGGCGCTTCGTCGATGAAGCCGCCCGTCGCATCGGGGTGGCAGTCGGCGAAGGGAATATAGGGCTTGATGTCAAAGATGGGCGTTCCATCGCGCAGGTCGGCGCCCAACACATGGATAATCGGGCCGTCGTCGGTGAGCTCGACGTGGTCGATTTTGACGCAGGTCAATCCAATGGGGTTGGGGCGGAATGGGCTTCGGGTTGCGAACACTCCCATGCGCTCTGATCCGCCCAAGCGCGGAGGCCTCACCGTGGGCGACCATTTCGTGTTCGTGCCGCTTTTGTCGTTGGTGGCAGCATCTGCTGCAATGTCTTGCGCGGTTCCGCCTGGCGTGCCGTTCTCAAATTCCCAAAGCAGCCATGCGTGCGAGAAGCCGTCGAGTCCCGCGACGGCGCTATTCAGCGCGAACTCGGGCTCGAAAACGATGCGCCCTTGCAAATGTGGCGCCAGAAAGCTGTTGCGCGGAATGCCGAACTTCTGGGGAAGGTCGGTACGAATATGCGCGATGGGTTTCATGCTGCGGGGTCTCCTGTGGTGCTTGTGACGTCGGACGTTCTCTCGGTTCCTTCTTACCCCATTCGAGAGTGCGACTGAGCGCCCTCGAAGAATTTCAAAACTTCTGTGAGGCTTACGGGTGCGTAGTTGTTTGCGTCAACGCCCACGTCGTATCGAAGAATGCCGCGCTCGCGGTTGCGCTCGTTGTTGGTGGGTCCTTTGGAGTGGACGTGGCCGTGCAGGGCGATGGCGTCGCGGCGTTTTCCATTCCAGCTCATGATGGGGTAGTGGAACAAAACGAGCTTATGGCCGCGCGCGTAGCCTGGGGCGATTTCGAGATAGTCCTGCTCGGTTTCGAAAATCCCCGCGCCCGCGCCCGTCGACCACGAATCGTCATGGTTGCCGCGAATGAGATGCACGTGCTCGCAAGTGATTTGCTCGCGTAGGCGGCGTGCGTTTTCGGCAGTTGTTTGATACGCGAAGTCACCCAGCACATAGAGCGAGTCGCTGGGCGCTACCCGTTCATTAATCGCCGCAATGAGCCCTTGATTCATGCGTTCGAGGGTTTCAAACGGGCGATTCATTTTCGAAAGAATGCTCGAATGGCCGAAGTGTAAATCGGCGGTGAACCACATCATGGGCGGCCTCCAGGGGGGATTTATCGGGTTTGGATGTGGCTATTGTAATGGCCGCGCGGTTTATCGGCTGGTGGATTGCCACGAAAAGCCGACTTCTTTACGAGGCCGGCCCCGAATCTACGATTCTGATGTAGCCGCTTTTCCCGGGATCGATTATTTCCGAGTTGGAATCGTAGAGAAAACGGCATTCTATTTTGTCTCCGATGGCGATGACGCCGCCGCCTTCGATAGGCGCGTTTGCGTTGAGATATGCAGTGTCGAGAATGAAGCCGCTTGATTGGTTCCTGTCGACTTTAATTTTTGCGATGCCGGCGCCATCGAAATCCTCAACGGTGCCTACGAGTGCCCAGAGGACGACGAAGGGGCCGCCGTTGCTGCCTTCGGGCGTGGGAGGGATTTCATCGATTGCCTCATGGTCGAACGATTCGTAATGGAACAAAATGGTGTCGCGATCGTAAATGGGTGTGTGCGATTCGAATTCGTTCGGACAAGGGCCAAGCTTTTCTTGCTGGGGTGAGCAACCGCAAGAAAGAAGTAGCACCGCAAGCGCGGTGAGCGCAAGAAAAGGAATTTGAAGATTAGTCAACCCGGCCTCCTCTCTGGGC
>CAKUEV010000026.1 GCA_934646845.1 uncultured Slackia sp. | reverse complement strand
TCATTGACGTGGGCGGCACCACCACCGACCTGGGCGTTCTGCAGGCCGGCTTCCCGCGTGAGAGCGGCGTTGCCGTGACCATCGGCGGCGTGCGCACCAACTTCCGCATGCCCGACGTCATTTCCATCGGTTTGGGCGGCGGCTCCATCGTTCGCGAGCACGAAGATGGCAGCGTGACCGTCGGTCCCGATTCCGTGGGCTACGAAATCACCAAGAAGGCCCTCGTGTTCGGCGGCGACACCCTTACCGCAACCGACATCGCGGTGCGCCTTGGCATGGCCGAAGTGGGCGATGCGAGCAAGGTCGCGCATATCGACGAGGAGCTTGCCAAGAAGGCCATGGCTACTATGCGCGAGATGGTCGAAGAGGGCATCGACATGATGAAGGTGTCCAACGACGACATCGACGCCATTCTGGTGGGCGGCGGCTGCATCATTCTGCCGACCGACCTCGCTGGTACCGCGACCTGCGTGAAGCCCGAGTTCTCGGGATGCGCGAACGCGATTGGCTCCGCCATCTCGAAGGTGAGCGGCACCTATGAGGCGCTCGTCGATTATGACGAGACTCCTCGCGACCAGGCGCTCGAGGCTGCTCGCGCTGCCGCAATCGAGGCTGCTGTCGAGGCGGGCGCTGTGCGCGAAACCGTCGAAATCATCGATTCCGAAGACGTTCCGCTGCAGTATTACCCTGGCCACACCAACCGCGTGAAGGTGAAGGCTGCGGGCGATTTGAGCGCAGCTCTCTAAGCCGCAAGCCATAAAAGCAAAGGCGCCGTCCCTGCAAGAGGGGCGGCGCCTTTTTCGTGCGGTGCGAATGCGTGAAAAGCGTTCGGCGGGGGTTTGCTTAAGGAAGCTGCGGAATCTCGAGCATCTTCTGCTTGAGGTCGGCCTCGATGCGGCGCATCTCCACTTCGGCTTCGGCGCGCTTCTGGCGGCCTTCGGCTTGAATTTGCAGAACCTCGTCGAACGTCTTGATGAGCGTCTCGTTGGTCTGCTTCAACGTTTCAATGTCGACGATGCCGCGTTCCGATTCCTTCGCCACTTCGACGGTGGAGGAGTGCAGCATCTCGGAATTCTTCTTCAGCAAATCGTTCGTCATGTTGGTGACGGCGGTTTGCGCGCGCACGGCCTCTTCCGAATTCGCGATGCCGAGCGCCAGAACCATTTGGCTCTTCCACAGCGGAATGGTATTCACGATGGTAGTTTGGATTTTCTCGACCAGCGTGATTTCGTTGTTCTGCACGAGACGGATCTGCGGTGCGGTTTGCATGGCAATGGTACGCGTGAGGTCGAGATCGGAAAGCTTCTTCTCGAAGCGCGTGCACATGGCGTCGAGGTCTTGCGCGGCCTGCGCGTCTTCGGCGCGACCCGTGGCTTTCGCCTTGTCCACAAGCTCCTTCAGCTCGACTTCGCGCACTTCGGCGAGCTTTTTCTTGCCGGCAAGAATGTACATGGTGAGCTCTTTGAAGTAGGTGAGGTTGAGCTCGTACATCTTGTCGAGCGTGGCGGCGTCTTTCATGAGGGTCATTTGGTGGCCCTGCAGCGCCTTCACGATTTTGTCGACATTGGCTTCGGCTTTGTCGTAGCGGGCGCGCAGCGATTCGATTTTGTTGGCGCCTTTCTTGAAGAAGCCGAACAGGCCCTTTTCCTCGCTCGCATCGAAGCTGCGCAGCTCGGTCACGGCGTCGGTAAGAAGGCCTCCGACCTCGCCCAAATCTTTCGTGCGCACGCTTTCAAGCGCGGTGTCGCTGAAATCGGCCATTTTCTTTTGGGCGCCGGCGCCGTACTGCAGGACCATTGCGGTGTCGCGTACGTTGATCTGCTGCGAGAAGCTTTCGACCATCTTCTTCTCTTCTTCGGTCAGCATGCTGTCGTCGAGCTTCGCAGGCACTTCGGCGGCGTCGCTCGCGGGGGCCAGGGCGTCGCCGTTCGCGTTGGCGAGCGTGGGCACCGGCGCGGCATCGAGCGTCGGCGCGAGCGTGAGCTCGACGGTGGGGGTTTCGGTTTTGACGTCGGTCATGGTTATGCCTTTCTTTGAGACTCGCGCGTCCCAGGGGGACTATTCGCTCTTTTGCTTATCGAATGGGCTTTCCACCAGGCCTTCCTGTGCAAGCACGGTATGCAGCACCGAAATGTCTGAGGAAACGTCAATCGCCATATCGCGGAATACCGAATCGAGCAGCTTCTCGAACGCGACGTTCAGGCTGTCGAGCGCGCCTTCGATTTCGCGTTTCGACTGCGAGATGGTTTCGCTTTGGATGGGCTGCGCGTCCAAGTCGCGGTAGGCGTCAAGAAGCTTGACCGTGGTGGGCAGGTAGTAATCCATCAAATGGTCGAGGTCGTCGATGACTTCGGGGCGCTCGGCCGCGCGATCGAAAATCGTGCGCACCACGTGCTCGATTTGGTCGATCTTCTTGCTGATTTTCGGGTTCGGGATGGCCTTGTTGCTCTCGCGAATTTGCGCGATATAGGCATTTCCGCGTGCGAGCAAGGCTTGCGTTTCGGCGTCAAGCTGCGAATGCTCGCTTTGCGTGAGTGCTTGCTGCTGCTTTTTTTCGAGCGCCTTGCCGCGCGCCTGGCGGTACTGCTGATAGGCGTCGTTGGTGAGCGCCAAGAAGTTTTCACCGTCGCCGAGCGCCGCTTGCTTGAAAAGCCCGCGCGAGAGCATTGCCTTCACGTTTTGGCGCACGTTTTCGGTCGTATCGGCGGTGCTGGCCGCGATTTCGTCGAGATAGCAGAAATCGCGAAGGCCAATGGCATCGCGGTAGCGCTCGAAGCGGTTCACGAGGTTCAGACGCTTGATGCCCATCGCGAACAGGGCGCCGCCTGCGACCGTCGCCGCCGCAAGAATGCCTGCCACGAGAATCGAACCCGCGCCAATCGTAAAAACCGTTCCAGCGAGGCCTGGCACGCCCAAAACGACGCCCCATCCGACGAGCGCGATGCCAACGCTGCGTTGCCCGCTGGGGTTCGCGTAAATCGCCGCCATCTGCTCTTCGCGACGCTTCTTGGCCTGCGCGAGGGCATATTGTTCCTGGCCTCGTCGAATGCCATCCGACGCAGAGCTTAGGCCGCGCGCGATTCCCTCGGCGGCGATGCCGATGCTTTTCTCGATGGTTGACTGAAGATTGCTGAAATCTTGCGAGTCCACGGCGTTTTGCACCGCATTGAAAATCTGGTCGCCGATGTTTTTGGAAGAAGCCATAGCTGCCTCTCTGAAAGCGAGTAACGCGTCCGTGTTCGTGCTTGTTTCTTACGCCGATTCTATCGCAAGAAGGTAACGGCGGCGTAACCAACTTGGCGGCGCGTGGCGGCGCCGTAACCAAACCGGCGCTGTGCGCTGCGCGGTGGTGTAGTCGAGCCGTGCAAGTTCCGATGCATTCTCGCTTTCGCGATTTCGCGTGGGCTGTGCGGCTCGGCCGTTGCGTTGCCCCTGTTGCCAATTGCGCCATGCGACGCAGCGCGTTTCTGATGCGTGTCTTCGCCTGGGCAACTTGGCTTTTGAGCGAAGAACGGGTGTCTGCGTGCTTTTGACGCGCTGTGCATGGTTATTATAGGAACACTGCTGTGCATGTTCGAAAGACTGGGAAGGGCCCAAAGTATATGACCTCATCGACTTCGCTTGCGACGCCTCCAAAAAAGAAACTCCCGCTGCTGCTTAAGATATATGCGGTTGCGCTCATCGCGCTGTCGGTAATCTCGATTCCGATCGCGGCGATTCTGGGCTTCTACCTGCCGTCGCTTACCAGCGATGCCGGAACGCCGATCGACGCGACGACGCTCGTTATCGCCATAGTTCAAATTGCGCTTACGGGCGTTGGCGCGGTTATGTCTATTGTTTTGGGCGTGCGCATGCTTCGCGACCACCGTCGCGGCGCGCGCATTGCGGCCGAAATCCTCGTGGCAATCAACGTCGCCGTCATGGTGTGCGAGGTCATGCTTTCGGGCTTGCATGGCCCGGGCCTCTACGAAGTGCTGCATTTGGTGTTCCTTGTCGCCCTGTTGTCGTATATCGACCCCTCTCTTTCGGAAGAACGCCGCCTTCAGCGCAAGCTGGCCGACCTTGAGACGCGCGAGCGCGCCGAAGACGGAACCCTCGGCCGCGACGAAACGGGCAAGGGCTATATCGAGCTGAACTTCTTCAACTTGTTCTGGATTTTCGTGGTGTGCTGCGTGCTTGGCTTGATTATCGAGGTCATCTACCACATGGCCGTCGTTGAGCCAGGCGTCTACCAAGACCGCGCGGGGCTTCTGTATGGGCCGTTCTCGCCGATCTACGGCATTGGGGCGGTGCTCATGACCATTGCGCTCAACCGCTTCCACAAGGCCAATTTCCTGGTGATTTTCTTGGTGAGCGCCGTTATCGGCGGCGCGTTCGAGTATTTGGTGAGCTGGTTCTTCCAGTTCGCATTCGGCATCATGGCCTGGGATTACACGGGCACGTTCCTCTCTATCGACGGCCGAACCAATGGCATGTTCATGGCCATGTGGGGCGTTTTGGGCTGCGTGTGGATCAAGCTGCTTTTGCCGCGCATGCTCAAGATCGTGAATGCGATTCCTTGGAAATGGCGATACGGCCTTACCGCGGTGTGCGCTGCGCTCATGCTCATCAACGCCGTTATGACCATGCTCGCATTCGACTGCTGGTACCAGCGCGAGGCTGGAATGGAGCCGGTGAATGCCATGGAGCGATTCTTCGAGGAGTACTACGGCAACGATTTCATGGCCGACCGCTTCCAGAGCATGACCATCGACCCGAGCCGCTCGACGCGTGTGACGCCCGTGGAACTCGGCCAGTAGGAGGCATTGATGAAAATCGCGATTCTCTGCATTGGCAATCGCCTTATGCTCGACGACGGTGTGGGGCCGGCGGTGTACGACGCGCTTGAGGCGGGCTATTGCTTCGGCGACGACGTTGCGCTCTACGATGCAGGGTGCATGACTATGGATTTGCTGCCGCATGTGTGCAAAGCCGATTTCGTCATCGTCGTCGACGCGGTAGATGGAACGGGCGAGCAGCCTGGCGCGGTGTTCCGTTTCGCCCCGGGCGATATTGCGGGCCACGGCGTCATGCAGTCGCTGCACGACATGCGCCTGTCCGATTTGCTCGCGTCTGCATCGCTTTTGGGCCATGAGGCCGATGGCGTGTGTTTCGGCATTCAGGTGGAGAATATGAGCCCTGCGAGCTTCATCGAGGGCCTCACGCCTCAGGTTCATGCGGCTTTGCCCCTGCTTGTCGATTCGGTGCTCGCCGAGCTTGTGCGCCTGGGCGTGCAGTTCCGCAACGCCGACGGCACTCCCTTTGTGCCGCCTTCGCCAAGCGACGCCGAGCGCGTCGACGCCATCGAGGCGATCGAGCCTGCGAAGCCTGCCGATTTTGGATTTTCGACCCGTAAGGAATAGATTGTGAGCAAACGCAACGAGACGGTGCAGAGCGCGCCGGTCATCACGGAAGAGCAATATGCTGCCGAAGAGCGCCTTTTGCAGGGCGTGCCGCGCGTGAACATTGGCGCGCTGTTCATGCCGCCCATCTGGGGAGCGGCGCATGGCATGTGGGCGACCATCATCTTCTATCCGCTGTGGATCGTCGCCGACACGTGCTTCGTGAACGCCATCGCCTTCCATACGCCCGTGGCCATTGCGCTGGGCATTTTGGTATTCGCCATGCTTACGGCGGGAACGGTGGCGTTTTCCATCGCTTCGCAGCCGTTCGCGCTCCATCGAGCTTTGAGCATGGGGGTATCGAAGGAAACCTATCTGAAGCGTCAAAAAATCTGGGCGGTTGCGAGCATTGTCGTGGGGCTTATCGCCATTGCCCTCGCGACGTACTACAACCTGTTCATGAACCCGAAGCTCGCAGGCTTGCTGGGGTAGGGGCCGTGCCTCTCTCCGACTGCGCGTCGTGGCTTTTTAAAGCAACTTCGCTTGGAGCTATTCTCGTCCGTGGTTCCGCCTGGCATGGGCCCGCGCGGAACCACGGTTCGCTACCGTTCGCCTTCGGCTCACTATGCGCTCACCTCGCTGCGTTCAACTTTGAAAGAAGAACGAGCTTGAACGCAGAGGGTTTCCGCGCGGGCCCGTGCCAGACGGAACCATCTCGAATCGTGCGATGCAGAAGGCTCATTTGCAAGCGTGCCGCTCGCCACCATTTTCCGTAAATTCGCGCCAGGGGGTTACGTGAGCGCGGACGGGTGTGTATACTGACAAGCGTCCTTTAAGACGGTACAGAGAGACCGGCAAGGCACGCGATAGGCACCGATCGTGAACATAATGGTGCCCACGGAAGCCTTAGCCAGCCCTGGCCAAGGCATTTTTTTTGCCCTGGTGGGCCGGCAGCACGGGTCAGCTGTACGCACTCAGTCAAAGAGAGGAGAGTGTGTATGAAAGACGCCTACCAGGTGAAATCGATCGTGATGGACGAGTCCGAGATCGAGCGATCGCTCACGCGCATCGCGCACCAAATTCTGGAGGCGAACCACGGCGCGCATGAAATTGTGCTCGTGGGCATCGTCACCCGCGGCGACGTTTTGGCCAAGCGCTTGGCCGACAAGATCGCCGAAATCGAAGGTGAGCAGCCGCCCTTGGGAAGCTTGGACATCAGCTTCTATCGCGACGACTTCCTGACCTACCTTTCCCCCGAAGTGCACGGCACGCATATCCCGTTTTCGCTTGACGGCAAAACCGTCGTGCTCGTAGACGACGTGCTCTATACCGGTCGCACCATCCGCGCCGCGCTCGACGCCCTCATGGATTTGGGCCGTCCCGCTTCCATTCAACTTGCGGTGCTCGTCGACCGTGGCCATCGCGAGCTTCCCATCCGCGCCGATTACGTGGGCAAAAACGTGCCCTCGTCGCGCGACGAGAACGTCCGCCTGTTCCTCGAAGAGGTCGACGGAACGTCTGCGGTTGAAATTCTGGATATGAAGCCGGGCGACCGCGCGCATGCGGCGCCGCTGGGGGGTGAATAAGTCGTATGGCTTTCGAACACAAGCATCTCATCGACATCAATGAGTATTCCGATACCGACATCATGACGATTCTCGAGACGGCCAAAACGCTGTCCGAGGTCAATCAGCGCAAGATCAAGAAGGTCCCCACGCTCAAGGGCCTTACGGTCGTGAACATGTTCAACGAGCCTTCCACGCGTACGCGCTCGTCGTTCGAGCTGGCCGAGAAGCGCCTGTCTTGCGACAGCCTGAATTTCGGCGGCTCCTCCACGAGCTCCGTGAAGGGCGAGAGCCTCATCGACACGGTGGAAACGCTCAACGCGTACAAGATCGACATGATCATCGTCCGCGATAAGCATGCGGGCGCGCCGCGCATCATTTCCGAGCATACACCGGCAAGCGTCGTTGACGCGGGCGACGGCAAGCACCAGCATCCTACGCAGGCGCTGCTCGACCTGTACACCATCTGGGAGCATAAGCACGACTTCAACGGCCTGAAGGTCGGCATCGTGGGCGACATCGGACACTCTCGCGTGTGCGGTTCTCTCATTCCCGCACTGAAGATCATGGGCGCCGAAGTCACCGTCGTCGGTCCCGCTACGCTCATGCCGGCATGCCCCGAGGTGCTGGGCGCCGACCATGTGACGCCGTACCTCGACGACGTTTTGCCCGAGCTCGATGTGGTGTACATGCTGCGCATCCAGCGCGAACGCCTCGAGGGCGCGCCGTTCCCGAGCCTTCGCGAATACCATGAGCTGTTCGGCCTCACGAAGAAGCGCGAGCACCTCATGCGCCCCGACGCCATCGTGTGCCACCCGGGTCCCATCAACCGCGGCGTGGAATTCGACAGCTACATGGCCGACCACCCCGAGCGCTCGGTCATTCTCGAACAGGTCTATGCGGGCATCTGCGTGCGCATGGCCGTGCTGTATCTGCTTTTGGGAGGTGCCGAATAATGGCAATGCTGCTTAAGAACGCCCGCGTTATCGATCCCCAGGTTGAGCTCGACTGCGTGTGCGACGTGTTGGTCGAAGATGGCAAAATCGCCCAGGTGGGCGAGGGCATTGCCGCCGAAGGCGCCGAGGTGAAAGACCTTACGGGCAAGGTGCTCGTGCCCGGTCTTATCGACATGCATGTGCATCTGCGCGAGCCCGGCTATGAGTTCAAGGAAGACATCGCGAGCGGCACGCGCGCGGCTGCCCATGGCGGCTTCACGGGCGTTTGCTCCATGCCCAACACCAATCCCGTCGCCGACGATGGCGCGGTCATCGAATACGTGAAGAGCCGTGCTGCCGAGGTTGGCAAGTGCCGCGTGTACCCGTCGGGCGCCATCACTCACGGCCTGAAGGGCGAGATCATCGCCGAGATGGGCGACATGGTTGCCCACGGCGCAGTTGCCTTTACCGATGACGGCAAGGGCGTGCAGGACGCCGGCATGATGCGCCGCGCCATGGACTACGGCAAGATGTTCGGCAAGGTTTTCATGGCGCACTGCCAAGATAACGGCCTTGTCGGTGACGGCCAGGTCAACGAGGGCGTCGTTTCCACGCGCCTTGGCATGCTCGGCTGGCCGGCTGCAGGCGAGGAGCTCGAAATCGCTCGCGACATCCAGCTGTGCGAGCTCACGGGCTGCCCGTTGCACATCCAGCACATCACCACGGCCAAGGGTCTTGAAATGGTTCGCAAGGCCAAGGAAGCCGGCCTGCCTGTGACCTGCGAGGTTACGCCGCATCATCTCTTCCTTACCGAAGATGCGCTGACCGATGCCTATGAAACCAGCCTGAAGGTGAACCCCCCGCTGCGTACTGCCGCCGATGCCGCCGCTCTTATCGAGGGCGTCAAAGATGGCACGGTCGACGCTATCGTCACCGACCATGCGCCGCATGCCGCATGGGAGAAGGCTCGTGAATTCGAACTCGCGCCCTTCGGCATGACGGGCCTCGAGACGAGCCTCGGCCTGGTGCTCACGAATCTCGTTGAGCCGGGCATCATCGACCTGTCCGACATGGTCGACCTCATGGCCGTCGCTCCGCGTGATATTCTCGGCCTGGAGCCGGTGAAGATCGCCGAGGGCAGCGTCGCCGACATCACCGTGTTCGACCCGAGCGTCGAATGGACCGTGGCCGTCGATGACTTCTGCTCGAAGGCGCACAATTCCGGCTTTGTCGGATGCGCGCTCAAGGGCCGCGCGACCGACGTGTTCGTCGGTGGCGAAGCAACGCTTTGCGACGGCGCTATCGTCGAATAGCAAACATGTGCGCGGGTGCAATCGTGGCTCGCTCGCGTATGATATATCGGGCAAAGGTGCGATTGCACCTTTGCCCTCATCTGTATTATGAAGTGAAGGGTTTTCCATGTGTGAATGCGAAGCGCATAACGGCACCCCGGCGTTTGAGGAGCGCGCATGCGTCGTCTCGAACGAGAACCTGGGTCCGCGCCTGTATAAAATCACGCTGGCCGCTCCGAAAACCGCTGCGGCCATTCGTCCCGGCCAGTTCGTGCACATGCTGCTGCCGGGCTTCGGCGCGCATATTCTGCGCCGTCCGTTCTCGGTGTATGCCGCCAAGGGCGACAACGTCGAAATCATCTACCAAACGGTAGGCGAGGGCACGGCGTATTTGACCGAGGTTGAGGCGGGCGCCGTATGCTCGCTCATCTCGCCTTTGGGCCACGGCTGGCAGCCGAGCGAGGGCAAAAGCCTCATCGTGGGCGGCGGCGTGGGTGCCGCGCCTTTGTTCATGTTCACCGAGCAGCTCGTTCGTGAAGGCCGCGAGGTCGAAGTGGTGCTTGGCGCCCAAACTGCCAGCATGATGGTGACGCGTGACGACTACGCGAGCCTTTTGGGCCGCGATCCCATTGTGGCCACCGACGATGGCTCCCTTGGCCACGCGGGCTTTTGCACCGAACCCGTGCGCGAAGAGCTTGCGCGCGGTGGCTATTCCGCAGTGTATTGCTGCGGCCCCACTCCGCTCATGCGCGCGGTTGCGTCAATCGCCGAAGAGGCGGGCGTGCCGTGCTGGGTTTCCATGGAAAAGCGCATGGCGTGCGGCGTGGGCGCATGCCTTTCGTGCGTGGTTGAAACGCAGGCGGGCAAGCGCCGCTCATGCGTTGACGGCCCGGTGTTCAACGCGAAGGAGCTGGTGTGGTAATGGCCGTGAATATGCAGGTGAACTTGGGTGGCCTCGTTATGGCCAACCCCGTGACCGATGCGAGCGGCACGTTTGCCGCCGGCCGCGAATACTCCGACTTCGTGAACGTTGCCGGAATGGGCGCGGTTACCACCAAGGGCGTTTCGCTCAACGGCTGGGAAGGCAACGACTCGCCGCGCATCGCCGAGACGCCTTCGGGCATGCTCAATTCCATCGGTTTGCAAAACCCCGGCGTAAAGCACTTGTGCGAGGTCGATTTGCCGTGGCTTAAGAGCCAGGGCGTGCCGGCTATCGTGAACGTGTCGGGCCACAGCCTCGAAGAATACGTTTCCGTGGTCGAGGCGCTTGAAGAGGATGGCCAGGCCGACGCGTACGAGATCAACATCTCGTGCCCGAACGTCGACGCCGGCGGCCTTACGTTCGGCACGCATGTGCCCAGCGTCGAGCGCGTGGTTTCCGCATGCCGCGAGGCGGCCACCAAACCCATGATCGTGAAGCTCACTCCGAACGTCACCGATATCACCGAAATCGCGAAGGCCGCCGAAGCTTCCGGTGCCGATGCCATTTCGCTCATCAACACGCTTTTGGGCATGGCGATTGACGCCCGCACGCGCAAGCCCGTGCTTGCCCGCGTGGTGGGCGGCCTTTCTGGCCCGGCCGTGAAGCCTGTTGCCTTGCGCATGGTGTGGCAGTGCCACAACGCGGTGAAAGTTCCCATTTTGGGCATGGGCGGCATTTCCAATGCAACCGATGCGGTGGAGTTCATGCTCGCCGGCGCTACCGCCGTGGCCGTTGGCACCGCGAACTTCACCAATCCCCATGCGGTCGACGAGGTTATCGCCGGCATTGAGGCATATTGTGAAGAGCAAGGCGTCGCAGACGTGAACGATTTGATTGGAGGGCTGCAATGTTAGCAGCATTTGAAAGCATTCCCCGCGCCGACCGCGTTATCGTCGCGCTCGACTGCCCCCGTGCCAAGGCGCTCGATCTTGCCGTTGCGCTGCAGGGCAAGGCCAAGTGGCTCAAAATCGGCATGACGCTGTACTATTCCGAAGGCCCTGCCATCGTCGAAATCTTCAAGCTTCTGGGTTATAAGGTATTCCTCGACCTGAAGTGCCACGATATTCCGCACCAGGTCGCAGGCGCTGCCGCGTCGGCCGTCGAGGCGGGCGCCGACATGATCACCATGCATGCTGTGGGCGGCGTTCCCATGATGGAGGCCGCGCAGGCTGCCGTCGACAACGCCGGCTGCGACACTGCGACGCTGGCCATCACGGTTCTTACGAGCATGGATGCCGCAACCCTCGCCGCCACGGGCGTCACGCGCGAGCTCACCGATCAGGTGAAAACGCTTGCTTCGTGCGCAGCCGAGGCGGGCCTTTCGGGCGTTGTCGCTTCTCCGCAGGAAGCCGCTATGCTTCGCGAGTTGCTCGGCCCCGATGCCCTTATCGTCACCCCGGGCGTGCGTCCCGCGGGCGCTGATTTGGGCGACCAGAGCCGTGTCGCGACCCCGAAGGCCGCATTCGATGCGGGCGCTTCCCATATCGTGGTAGGCCGCCCCATTACCCAGGCCGCCGACCCCGTCGCAGCGTTCGAAGCCATCGTCGCCGAGCTCTAAGTTCTCGTTTACCTGTGCATTTTGCGATTTAATTCACGAAATGCACAGGTCAGAGCCTAATATGTTGCCATTTCATAGAGAAAAGCGCAGTATTCGAATAATGCAGAACCGAATTCTTGAATAAGCGGTTTGATATGCTATTATGCCGAATCGCCGTCATCGAAGACGGGTTTTTACTGAAGGAGTGAACAACGTATGGCTATCCCACAATTGAGTGCTGAAGAGCGTCAGGCCGCGCTGGAAAAGGCTAAGGCTGCCCGCATTAAGCGTGCGCAGGTTCGTGACGACCTCAAAAATGGAAAGCTGTCGCTGCAGGACGTTCTCGCTATGAAAGACGATCCTATCGTTGGTCGCATGAAGGTCTCCACGCTCATTGAGACGCTTCCCGGTTATGGCAAGGCCAAGGCTGAGAAAATCATGGGCGAACTCAAGATCGCCGAAAGCCGTCGCCTCAAGGGCCTTGGCGAGCGCCAGGAAGCAGCTCTGCTCGAGCGCCTCGCGTAATTCGATTTGAAGAAGGTCTGTGGCATGCAGCGCAAGGGCAACTTGTTTGTTTTGTCCGGGCCGTCTGGCGCGGGCAAGGGCACGCTGGTCAAGAGGGTTCTTGAACGCGTGCCCGATGCGTGGCTGTCGGTTTCCGACACCACGCGCTCTCCGCGTGAGGGCGAAATCGACGGAGTGCATTACTTCTTCGTCGACGATGCCGAGTTCGACCAGCTGGTCGAAACGGGCGGTTTTCTCGAGTGGGCCCGTGTCCACGAGAATCGTTACGGAACGCCGCGCGCCCGCGTCGAGGAACACATGGCCAAGGGCGGCCAAGTGCTTCTCGAGATTGACGTGCAGGGCGGCTTCCAGATTCGCGAGCAAATTCCCGAGGCCCACCTCGTGTTCATCGAGCCTCCGTCGCTCGAAGTGCTCGAAAGCCGGCTTCGCGGCCGCGGCACCGACTCCGAAGAAAGCATTGCCGTGCGCATGAAGAACGCGCAGGTGGAGCTTTCGCATAAAATGGAGTATGATAAGCAATTCGTGAACGATGATCTCGAAGCATGCACCGATGAACTGGTCGCATACATCGAGAGCCAAGCTAAGATGTGCGAGGAATAGTAAATGAGCATTATCGACCCTGAAATCGACGTCCTGCTCGACGAAACCGACAACGACCGTTTTCTGCTGTGCGCTCTGGCGTCCAAGCGCGCCCACGATATCAACGACATGATGCGTGGCCAGCGCGATCGCGCCATCCAGCTTTCCAGCGCCGTCGAAATCGCCAAGGCGAATCACGTGAAGCCGCTTTCCATGGCTTTCGCCGAAATCGCTCGCGGCGAGGTTTCCTTCGATCCCGAGACGATCGACATCAAAGAGCACTAAGCGTTTATGCGCATAAGCGCACCTGCGCACCGGGCCCTCTTCCGTTGAAGAGGGCCTTTCGTTTGCCTGGGATGCTCATGCGCATCCTAGCCCAGCAAGAGACGAGAGAAAGCGACTCCAATGCATTTTCAGCGAATCACGCTCGTGCATTACCATGAGCTTGGCCTGAAGGGCCATAACCGCGCCACGTTCGAGAAGCGTCTTATGCGCAACTTGGAAGTGCTGCTCGAAGATGCACCCGTGCATGAAATCACGCGCATTTCCGGCCGCGTGCTCGTGGTCTACGATGCGGCCGCGGGTGCCGACGCCCCGGCGAAGGCTGCGCAGCTTATCGCACGCGTCCCCGGCGTTGCTCGTGTGAGCTGCGGCTTCGCGTGCGAGCGCAACATGGACGATATCTGCGAGGCGGCGCATCAGGCACTCGGCGAAGCGGGCGATTTCTTCACGTGGAAGGTCGTTGGTCGCAGGAACCACACCGATTTCCCCATCGACTCCATGCAAATCAACCAAATCGTGGGCGAGCATCTGTGCGGGCTTTTCCCCGATAAAAAGGTGAAGATGAAGGGCGCCGACGTCGAAGTGCATGTCGAGGTTGTGCAGGGCATGGCATATGTGTACGCCCAAACCATGCGTGGCGTGGGCGGTTTGCCGGTCGGCACGGCTGGCAAAGTGGTGTGCCTGCTTTCTTCGGGCATCGATTCACCCGTTGCCATGTGGCGCATGGCTCGTCGCGGCGCGACGTGCATCGCGGTGCATTTCTCTGGCCGCCCCCAAACGTCTTCGACGTCTGAATACTTGTCCGATGATATTTGCCGCGTGCTTGAAGAATTCGGCGGCGTGGCGCGCATGTATGTGGTGCCCTTCGGCGATTACCAGCGCGAAATCGCCATGCGCGTGCCTCCCGCGCTGCGTATCGTTATCTATCGCCGCTTCATGATGCGCATCGCTGAGCGCATTGCGCGTCGTGAGGGCGCAAAGGCGCTGGTCACGGGCGAGAGCCTGGGCCAGGTTGCGTCACAGACGCTCGACAATCTTGCCGCGACGAGCGATTCGGTGAAGATGCAGATCTTCCGTCCGCTTATCGGCTGCGACAAACTTGAGATTATCGAGGACGCCAAAAAGCTCGGCACGTTCGAGATTTCGAGCCAAGATGCGCCCGATTGCTGCACGCTGTTCATGCCGCGCGCTCCCGAGACGCACGCGAAGCTGCGCGATGTGTATGACGCGGAAGCCGACTTGCCTTTCGACGAGTGGTCCGACGAAATCATGAACGCGCTTGAGGTGCACGACTACCGTTGCCCCCAATCGTACTTCGGCAAGAAAACGAAGGAAAACTAGCCTGGTGCCGAATGGCTCGCACGCTTTCTGCGGGCTTATGAACTCGATGTTTTGTTCCTGTAAGCTAGAGTGGAGGCCGCCGATGTGGCATTCGGGGCGGGTATCGATACGATTATAGATAGTATCGAACGTCATGGTACGGCCGGCGCGGAGCATGGGTTCAGACATGCGATTTTGCTTGTGGGCAATGTAAAGTATGGCCGAAACGGCCCCATAGCGGAACACCTTGGCTCCGTTGCCGAATTGCTACTTGAGGTAAGCGTGCGCTCGTGGGGCGCGGCGGCGCAAATCAGCGTTCGGAAGCGGGGACGGCGTGGGTTTTGAAGGAAAACTGCGGGAGTTTGCGCGGAAAATGCCGCAGTTT
>CAKUEV010000025.1 GCA_934646845.1 uncultured Slackia sp. | reverse complement strand
TTGTCGCTTTCGGAAAGAATGGAGCGCCTGCGCGGATGGCCGGCGAGCACGCGTCCGCCGCCGATGACGCGAACGGGCGTCGCGGCGCGAATGACGAATCGGTCGCCGCGGAGCACGCACAAAGGCTCGTCGAGGCGTATTTGCGCTGTGGCCTGCTCGTTTTGCTTGAGTTTGGCGTGGCCGTCCATGAATAGAACGCGCCCGAACACTTCCTTCGTGCCATGGGCGACGCGCACTGTGGCGCCCGATTCGAGCGCACTGCTTGCGTTCTCGCAGTCGAAATAGGTGAGCTCGCAATCGAAACGGTCGCTGGCGTCGGGGGCGTCGAGCGCCGTGATGAAATCGCCGGGGCGCACATCGTCGCGGCTTACATCGGCGAGATTCATGGCCACGCGATGGCCCGAAAACGCGGCATCGACGCTTTCGCCATGAATTTGCACCGAGCGCACGCGCGTTTTTTTGCCGCTTGGCAGCACGCGCACGGCGTCTCCGGGTGCGACGGTGCCGCTCCACAGGCTGCCCGTAACAACGGTGCCCGCACCCTTCACGGTAAACGAGCGGTCGATGGGCATGCGCAAAAAGCCCTCGCGATGGGCGTGCTGCTGCTTCGATACGATATTCGCGAGCGCGGCTTTCAGCTCGTCGAGGCCGCGGCCTTCGCGAGCGGCGACGGGAATGATTTCCGCTTCGGCATAGGGGCCGCAGGCGAGCGCCGCGTGAATTTCCCCGCTCATGAATTCGACCCATTCCTCGTCAACCATGTCGCATTTGGTGAGCGCGACGACGATTTGCGGCACCGAGAGCAGGCGCAGCACGGCAAGGTGCTCGCGCGTTTGGGGCATGATGCCGTCGTCGGCCGCCACGACCAAAATGGCGGCATCGATGCCTGTGGCTCCGGCGATCATTTGGCGCACGAACTTCTCGTGGCCGGGTACGTCGACGATGCCGACGGATGCGCCGCCTGGCAAGTCGAGTCGAGCAAAGCCCAGCTCAATGGTGATGCCGCGGCGCTTTTCCTCGACCAGGCGGTCGGGGTCGGTGCCGGTGAGCGCCTGCACGAGCGTCGATTTGCCGTGGTCGATGTGGCCCGCGGTGCCAATGACGATAGAGGGTTCGTTGTATTCGTGAGTAGACATGGCTACCTTCTTTCAACCATGAAGGGCTTGGCGTCGGTGGTGGGAAGGGGCGCCCGTGCTCAAACAGTCCTGAGCTCGCACGAACGCCCCACTGGGGCGTTCGGCTCGTGCGGAACTGCGCCGGGACCCCTTCCCATCACCGACGCTTGGGCCGCAACGCCCCTCGCTCGCCTCGGCGAGGAGCGTTGGAAGAATGGCCTAATCCAGCGTTTTGAAATATTCCGCAAGTGCGTCGGCGATGATTCGTTCGTCGCCGGGCATCAGGCATCGCACGTCGAACAGGGTGCCTTCGTGTTTGGTGCGCGCAAGCACCGGTGCGCCCGTGCGATTGCCCATGGCGCGTTCGCAGTCGTTCGCGTTGCCGCGCAGGTAATCGATGCGCACGGCGGCGCCGGGAATATCGAGGGTGGGAAGCGACCCGCCGCCAGCCTTCTCGAATTCCTCCACGATCGAGATGCGCGCGCAGCCGCTCGGAAGGTGCTCTTCGATAACGGCGGCCAGCGCGTCGGCGGCTTCGCGCATTTCTCCCAGGGTGGCATTGAGCATGCGCAGCGTGGGAATGCGCTCGTAGGCGGTGCCGTCGAGATAGAGGCGCAGCGTGGCCTCGAGCGCAGCGAGCGTCATCTTGTCCAGGCGCATGGCGCGTGCGAGCGGGTTTTTCTTCAGGCGGTCGATATAGGCTTTCTTGCCTACGATGATGCCCGCCTGCGGGCCGCCGAGCAGTTTATCGCCCGAGAACGACACCAAATCGCAGCCGCCCGAAAGCGACTGGCCCACGGTGGGTTCGGCGTCGGGCACGTTCAAGATGGGCGGCAAAAGGGATCCAGAGCCCAAATCTTCATACACCATCACGCGGTCGCTCACATCGGCAGCGGCGCGTCGCGCGTTCTCGGCGCGAGCGACGCCCACCAAATCGCGCGCGGTCACGCTTTCCGAAAAGCCCACGATGCGGTAATTCGAGGTGTGCACCTTTAAAAGCATCGCGGTGTCGCTTGTAATTGCGCGCTCGTAGTCGAATACGTGGGTCTTGTTGGTGGCGCCGACTTCAACCATCTTGGCGCCCGAGGTCGCCATGATTTCGGGAATGCGGAATGATCCGCCGATTTCCACGAGCTCGCCGCGCGAAACCACCGCCTCGTGGCCTTTCGCGAATTCGGAAAGCACCATAAGGGTTGCGGCGGCGTTGTTGTTGACGGCCATGGCCGCCTCGGCCCCGGTGAGCGCGCATACGAGCGACTCGATGTGAGCGTGGCGGCTGCCGCGCGCCATGTTCTCGACGCTGTATTCGAGTGTGGAATAGCCGCGCGACACATCGACCACGGCGTCGAGGGCCTCTTGCGCCAGGGGGCTGCGGCCGATGTTGGTGTGCAGGATAACGCCCGTGGCGTTTACCACGGCGCGAAGCGAGGGGCGGGCGAGTGCGCGTGCGCGACATTCGGCCTCGCGCGCGGCGGCGTGCGCGGCGATGTCAACGTCTTCGCCTCGCAGCAGGCGTTCGCGCATGGCTTGAATGCTCGCGCGCACCGCATCGGTTATGGCGGTTTCGGGAATGCATGCGCGAATGGCGTCGCTCAATTCGACGAGCCCTACGACCTCGTCGACTTTGGGAAGCGCGCGCATGCGCTCATTGAGGCTCTTTTCGGTTGCCATAATTCTCCTTCGCGGCACATATGACAAAGTTCTTATAAGCGAACATTATTCCACTACGTGAATGTGGCCCGATTCGCCTTCTATCACGCGGCCAATTTTTGCGGGCGTGCGGCCGCAGTGTGCCGCGAATTCCTCTTCGAAAGTTGCGGCTGCTTCGGGCGGTATGGCGCAGAGCATGCCGCCCGACGTTTGCGGGTCGCACAACACGGCGGTGGCGTCTTCGCCCATTTGATTGTCGGGCACGTGCAAAAACGGCTGCGCGAAGTCTTCCACGGAAAACGAACGCGCAGGGCGGCACCATTGGCGCGCAAGATCGACGGTTTCCGCAAACGTGGGCACGCCGCTCCAGGCGATGCTCGCGGCGCACGCGCTCGCAGAGAGCATTTCGTGCAGGTGGCCCGCAAGGCCGAAACCGGTTACGTCGGTCGCGGCATGCACGCCGGCGGCGACCATCGCCTCGCCCGCAGCGCGGTTGAGCTCGGCCATCGATTCGACGACCGGCGAGAATGCGACGTCGTCCAGAATGCCGACCTTGTGCCCTGCGCTCGCGATGCCCGTGCCGAGCGGCTTGGTGAGGTACAAGACATCGCCCGGCTTCGCTCCTTCATTTCGCACGAGCGCATCGGGGGCGACGGTGCCGAAAACGCACAGGCCGTATTTCGGCTCCTCGTCATCGATGGAATGGCCGCCCATGATAACGGCGCCCGCCTCGATGACCTTTTCGAGGCCCCCGCGCAGCATATCGCGCGGCACGTATTCAGGCAGGGTCGAATCCATGGCGACTACGTTGAGCGCCACATTGGGCACGCCGCCCATGGCGAAAACGTCGGAGAGCGCGTTAGCGGCGGCGATTCGTCCGAAGTCGTAGGGCTCATCGACGATGGGCGTAAGGAAGTCGATTGTCAAAATGCCCGCGATATTCGGCGCGATTCGCCATACGGCAGCGTCGTCGGCCGTGTCGAAGCCGAGCATGGCCTCGGGCGGCATCGTCTGCGCAATGGAGATGTCTTTCAAAATGCGTTCGAGGTCTCCCGGACCCCATTTTGCCGCTCAACCGCCACGCGAGGTGAGCTCGGTCAAACGAATGCGTTCTTTATCGTTCACGATGCCTCCCATCGCATGGTTCCAATGGCTCCATCATAGCGCACTCGCGTGTAAGCGGAGCCGTCCGAGCATGGCCGAAACCGCTTGGCTGGCGTTTTGGAGGAGGGGTTTAATAGCGGAATCAACCTATAAGTGAGGTGGGGTATGTATAGGGAATGGGCGGTGGTAAAAACCGAATCCATAAATGGGAGTGAATAATTGCCATACTCAAACGTGCCAAAACGTGCCCGCCCATAGAACAGCAATTTGACCAGTAAATCTACCGTTCACCGTCGGTGAACGGTAGATTTACTATAAAACACAGTTTAAAACACTAGCCAACTTCGGAAAAATGACCGTAAATTGCTTTACTCGGAAAGAACGTGCCTGGTGTTTGCGGGTTTTGCGATTCGATTCATTTTGACCGCCTTAATGGTAGTGAATAAATAGTGAATTGCGTGTCATTCGCCCGTGGTTTTTCGGCCGCTCGTGCGAAATGAGAGACCCCTTCCCTTATATATGTGCGAAATTTGACCTCATTGGTAGCAATTCGACGGCGGGAATGGGTGTCTCGCTGTTGGGATGCTTGCCGAAAAGCGGGGCGCAACCGAAGTGCGTCCCATGTTTGGCGCATGTCGCCTGCGTTTGGCGATATGCGTGTGCGAGAAAGGAAGAACCCAATGGAGATGACGCGAAGGGGGTTTTTGAAGGCCGGCGGCGGCGCGCTTGCGACTGCCATGGCATTCGAGCTCACCTCCAAATCTCAGGCGTTCGCCCTTGAAAGCGATCAGAACTTCAAGCTTGATCGCACCGATGAGTACACCAACATTTGCTGCTACTGCGCTGGTGGTTGCGGCAGCCTGTGCTCGGTGCGCGATGGCGAACTGGTCAATCTCGAAGGCGACCCCGACCATCCTATCAACAAGGGCGGCCTGTGCCCGAAGGGCGCGACGATGGCGCAGCTGCGCAATATCGTCGACCCCGAAACCCGCGAAGTGGTGAAAAACCCCAAGCGCTCGACCAAGCCTTTGGTTCGTCGCCCGGGTGCCACCGATTGGGAATCCATCAGCTGGGACGATGCCATTAAGGAAATCGCCCGCAAGGTGAAAGATACTCGCGACGCCAATTTCGAAGAGAAAGACGCCGACGGGCTTACCGTGAACCGCACCACCGCGATCGCATCGCTCGGCGGTTCGCAGCAGAACTCCGAGGAAGAGTATCTCATCTTGAAGATGATGCGCTCTCTCGGCGTTATCGCCATCGACAACCAGGCGCGTGTTTGACACGGCCCCACGGTTGCCGGTCTGGCAGCATCATTTGGTCGTGGCTCCATGACGAGCCACTGGTGTGACTTCCAAAACACCGACGTTATTTTGAATTGCGGCTCGAACTCCGTCGAGAACCACCCCGTGAGCGCGCTGTGGCTTGAAAAGGCCCACGAGCAGGGCGCCAAGTGGATCGTTGTCGACCCGCGCTACACTCGCACTGCCGAGCAGGCGGACATTTATTGCCCCATTCGCTCCGGCACGGACATCGCCTTCTACGGCGGCATGTACAACTACATCATTGAGCACCTCATCGAGCCCAACCTGGCGAAGTACCAGGAAACGGGCAACATGGACGAGTACAACTTCGAGTACCTGCTCAACTACACCAATGCAAGCTATCTGCTCGACCCCGAGTATGAATTCGACCCCGCAACGGGCCTATTCAGCGGCTGGGACCAGAAGACGCAGACGTATTCCACCCATAGCTGGCATTATCAGACCGAATCTGAAGAGGAATGGGACACCACTCCTACGGGCAACTATGCCTGGGTTTCCGGCGAAGGCGTGCCTGAATTCACCACGCCCACGCTGCAGCATCCCAAGCGCGACATGACCCTGCAAGATCCGATGTGTGTATACCAGCAGTTCAAGCAGCACTACTCTCGCTACGACCTCGATACCGTCTGCAGCGTGTGCGGCATGGACAAAGAGACCCTCGAGCTGGTCTATTCCACCTATACCTCCACCGCCAAGCCCGGCCGTGCCGGCACGGTGCTTTATGCCCTGGGCCAGACGCAGCACACCTACGGCGCGCAGAACACGCGCGCAATGTGCGTGATGCAGCTTCTGCTTGGCAACATCGGCATCCCCGGCGGTGGCGTGAACGCGCTGCGCGGCGAGCCCAACGTTCAGGGCGCGACCGACATGGGCATGATGGTCAACGAGCATCCCGCGTATCTGAAGTGGGCAAACACCACCGACCGCGCGAGCTTGCGCAAGTGGCTCGAGTCTCAGACCTATTCTGACGGCTACTACACCAACAAGCCGAAGTTCATCGTGTCTTCGCTGAAGGAATGGTTCGGCGACGCCGCGACCGTGGACAATGACTACGGTTACGACTGGTGGCCGAAGGTTCCTTCGAAGACGGGCGACGTCGACTACACGCATATTTCCACGTTCGAGCTCATGCAGCAGGGCGTCATCAAGGGCTACTTCAACTGGGGCATGAACCCGTGCCACAGCGCGCCCAACGCCGGCAACGTGCGCCGTTCCATGGCGAATCTCGACTGGCTCGTGGTTGCCGACCAGGTCATCACCGAATCGGCGAGCTTCTGGAAGGCTCCCGACATGAACGCCGAGGAAATCGACACCACGGTGTACTACCTGCCGTGCGCGTTGATCTACGAGAAGCCGGGCATCATTTTGAATTCCGGCCGTTGGATTCAGTATCGCCAGCAGGCCGTGGAGCCGTGGGACGAGGCCAAGCCCGACTACGAGATGTGCGACCTTCTGTGGAACGAAATCTGCAACCTGTATAAGGAAGAGGGCGGCGCGAACCCCGATCCTATTCTGAATACGAAGTGGGACTACTACGTCGATGGCAAGATCGACCCGCGCCCCGTGGCGTGGGCCCTGAACGGCTATCGTGTGGCTGGCACCGAGTGCAACACCACGTCCGACAGCCCGAAGACCGACCTGCTCAAGGGTTACGCGGAGCTCGGCGCCGATGGCTCCACCGCGTGCGCGATGTGGATCTACTCCGGCATGTGGAACAACAACGACGCCCCGCTCGATGCCGCCGAGCAGCCGCTGTGCCGCCGCGACACCAACGACGCGTCGGGCATCGGCCTGAACTCCAATTGGGCGTTCAGCTGGCCCTCCAACCGCCGCATCCTGTACAACCGCAACAGCTGCGACATGCAGGGCAAGCCGTGGAACCCCGAGAAGAAGCTCATGGAGTGGACGGGCGAGAAGTGGGAACTGGTTGACCAGGCCGACTTCGTCGCTGCGAAAAACGGCGTGCCTGTTCCGCCGAACAACAAGACGTTCTTCATGCTGTGGGAGCAGAACGCCCGTCTGGAGAGCTACGGCATGGTCGACGGTCCTCTGCCCGAGCATTACGAGCCGTTCGAGTCGCCGACCGACAGCAACCCGTTCAATGGCGCGTTCCAGAGCCCGTGCGCTTTCGGCGTGAACTACGAGTCGACCAAGCAGGGCACCGTTGCCGATTACCCGGTCATCGCGACCACGTACTCGGTGACCGAGCATTGGCAGACCGGCGGCCAGACGCGTCTGTGCCCGGCCCTCGTCGAGTCCATGCCTTCGCAGTTCGTCGAGATGAGCGAAGAGTTTGCCGAGGAAAAGGGCATCAAGAACGGCGACGAGGTGCGCGTGTACAACAACCGTGGTTCCGTTGTGGTCCCCGCCGTTGTCACGAAGCGCTTCCGCCCGATGACCATCAATGGCGAGCTCAAGCATCAGGTTGGCCTGACGCATCACTTCGGCTGGGCCGATCTGTTCGGCACGGGCGATGTTGTGAACGACCTCACGCCGAACGTCGGCGACCCGAACTCGTTCACGCCTGAATACAAAGCGTTCCTCGTGAACATCGAGAAGGCATAGGGAGGAAGCCATGGCAGAAAAAGCAATCCTGTTCGATTCCTCCAAGTGCACCGCGTGCAAGGGATGCCAGGTCGCCTGCAAATGCTGGAATGACCTGCCTTCGCCCGCGGCCGGGGAAGCGAAATGGTCGGGCACGCATCAAAACCCGATTGACATCAACGGCGACACTCGTTTGATCATCACGTTCAACGAGACCGAGGCTCCGGCGGCCTATTCCACCAAGCCTATTGGCTGGGCGTTTGGCCGCCGCAGCTGCCAGCACTGCGATGGCGCTCCGTGCGCCACGGTGTGCCCGGGCGGCGCGATCACGAAGGACGAAGAGACGGGCATGGTTACCGTCGACGACTCCAAGTGCATTGGTTGCCAGTATTGCAAGAGCGCATGCCCGTTCGACGTGCCGCGCTACTACAACGACGGCACGTTCGGCAAGAGCATCATCAACAAGTGCTCCGGCTGCGTCGATCGCATTGGCGCGGGCATGGAGCCTGCGTGCGTCGCTACGTGCCAGCCCGACGCCTTGAAGTTCGGTGATCGCGACGAAATGTTGAAGATCGCCAACGAGAAGGTCGAATGGCTGCACGAGCACGGGTATCCCGACGCATGCGTCGCCGGCAACGACGAGAACTACAAGACGCACGTGCTGCACGTGCTGAAGTACGGCTACGAGGCTCACGGTCAGCTCGAGAACCCGAGCATCCCCGCGACGGTCGCCATGACCCAGGTCATGAAGCCCGTCACCGGCGTGATCAGCGGCCTTACCGTGGTTGGCCTGGGCGCGATGTTCGCGCTTGCCGCCGGCTACGATCGCCGTCGTCTTGCCTACAACCCCGAGACGCAGGACACCCTCGATTACGATACCGGCGAGGTTGTTCAGCATGGCGACCCGCAAGACTCCAAGTCGGTTATGGAGCACATCACCGAGAACCTGCCGTTTGGGAAGGGAGGCAAGAACCATGAGTAGCGAAACCATCGTCGTGTCCGCTGAAGAGGCGGCCAAAAACGAGGAATTCCTCAAGCAGCGTAAGGCCTCCGGCAAGGAAAAGCGCATCGTGCGCCACTCCCTGCAGGCGCGCATTACCCACGGCGTGACCATCGTGTGCTGCATCTTGCTGTGCATTTCCGGCCTGTTCGTGTTCGTGCCCGCGTTGGCTCAGGCGGCTGGCGCCCAGACTGTATTCGCGATTCGCATGTCGCATCGCGTTTTGGGCCTGATTTTCGTCGGCGTGCCTATCATTTCGGCCATCATGGCTCCGAAGGGCGTGGCGCACATCTTCAAGAACCTGTTCCACTCGTGGGACAGCGACGACAAGAAGTGGATGCTGCTGTTCTTCCCCTACCTGTTCATGGCAAAGTGGATTCACATGCCTGACCAGGGCGAAGTGAAGTCTGGCCAGCGTTTCGCCGACGGCATGCTGTGGCTGTTCGGCGCCGAGATGGGCATCACGGGCGTGCTGCTCCTGCTCGGCTCCACCGTGCTCGATTTCGGCACGGGCTACGGCATCATTCTGTGGCTGCACGACTTCGGCTTCTTGATGATCGCCGTGTTCGGCATGGCTCACATCTTCCTGGGCGGCGGCATCTTCCAGCCCTACCGCGGCACCTATCGCCTCATGTTCGGCGATGGCACCGTGAGCGAGGCAGACGCGCTGTATCACTGGGGTCACTGGGCTCGTGAGGAAATGACCTCGGGCGAGCACGTGATCGAGCGCGACGCCCCCAAGCAGAAATAGGGCGCGGCCCATGGATGTCAAACGTATCCACGCCGCGGCGGCAGCATATGCGCGCCGCGGCGATAGGGCCCTTGCCGAACGCTTGGGCTTCTTCGGCGCTCTGTGGGGAGTGCAGGAGCGCATCGAACGCGAGGTGTCGACCTCGCATGCGTATGCGTGCCCGAGTTCGGCGGAGGTCGCCGCATGGGCGACGGCCGGCACGCCGGTGCTTTCGCAGGCTCCGGCGTATGTCACGGCTGAGCTGCTCGCGAACTCCGCGTCGCTTGTTGCGGCGCGCTTCGTCGAAAAAGGCGGCTTTTCCGACGCCGATCAGGAAGCGCTGAAGAGCGCCGATTGGGCGCGCATCGTGGCATTGGTTCCTGTTGAAGTTGCTGGCGCCAATCCCGAGGCGTATCTCGACGCGGTGATGGACGCGCTGGCGAATGCCGAGGGGGCGACCTGCGAGGGCGCGCTTCTCGAGCCGAGGCTTGCAGGTTTCGTGCTTTCCGCGGCCATCAAGCCGTTCATCTCGTCGGCGGCGAGCTCGGTGTGCGGTCTCGCTCGCGCGGGACTTGTGCAGCTGCATGCCCCCGAGGGCGGCAAGCCCATGGCGTGCCCGGTGTGTGGTGGCGAGGCGACCATGGCGTACGTGGGCCCGAATCCGTTTTCGAGCGGTAACGGGCGCATGCTGTGGTGCGGCCAGTGCGGCGCCGAATGGGAGTTTGAGCGCGTGCGCTGTGCGCGTTGCGGCACTCAGAATCCGGCGCATTTGCATTATGTTTCGGTCGAGGGCGACGAGTCGCACCGCCTGCATGTGTGCGACGAATGTGGCGGCCACATTCGCACCCGTTTTGTGGAGGCTGGCGATTTGACGCCGTTCTCTTACGAGGTGGAAGATGTGGTAACCGCGAATTTGGAACTCGTCGCGCAGCAGCTCAAGCAGGAAAACAGCTAGGCCGAGGCGGCTTGGGCTAAGTCGAGGGCGAACCAACAAAGGACAGGCAAGCCAAAGCTGGGCCGAGCCAACCAAAAGCTAGTCAGGCTAAGTTGGGCCGAGCCGAGCTATGTCCGAGCCAAGAGTGGTCGGGCTGGGTCGGGCCGTACCAAGGACGGCTTGGGAAAGGCCGGGCCAGGCAAAGGGTATTGAAGCTTGACTAGACCAAACCGATGGCAGCAGTCGCTCTTTTGGACGCTGGCGGTTTTCTTTAAGGCCCCCTTCGATGAAGGGGGCCTTTGTTTGGCGTGCATATTTGCGAATGGTGGGAGTTTTGACCACGATGGGCTTGGGGAGGGGGTGGTCAAAATTGCCGCCATTCGTAAAACGGTTTTCGAAGCTTTTCAAATATTGCGGGACCTGCGCTTGGAAATGCTGCGGGATGCGGCGTTGGGGTGATTCTCGAAGACGATTTCAGTTCTATCGTGGTGTCTTCTTGCGCCGTTTTTGCTCGCGCTGTTCCTGAGAGAGCTCGCGTTCGTTTTTTTGCTATGCTGTGCGTCATGATTACTTCACTGAAACACACCTGCGCCGGCATGGCGCGACCTATGGAGCTGTTGGCGCCTGCGGGCGGCATGGAGCAGCTGGAATGCGCCGTCCATTTTGGCGCTGACGCCGTGTATTTGGCGGGCAAACGCTTCGGCATGCGTCGCCGCGCATCGAACTTTGACGATGCGGGCATCGTCTCTGCCGTGAACTTCGCCCATGAGCATGGCGTGAAGGTCTTTGTGACCGCAAACACGCTCATGAAGGATAGCGACGTGGCGGGCCTGCCCGATTATTTCGCCATGCTGCAAGACGCGGGTGTCGATGCGGCCATCGTGAGCGATATGGGCGCGCTTTCTGTATGCAAGCGCGTGGCGCCAAAGCTTGAGCTGCATCTTTCCACGCAGGCGTCGTGCATGAATGCCGAAGCCGCGAAGGCTTACCACGACCTGGGCGTGAGCCGCGTGGTGGTGGCGCGCGAAATGAGCCTTTCCGATATCGCCCGCATGCGCGACAACATTCCCGACGATTTGGAAATCGAAGCGTTCGTGCACGGCGCCATGTGCATGGCCTATTCGGGCCGCTGCCTCATGAGTGACTATATGGTGAGTCCCGCGCGCGGTGCGAACAACGGCCATTGCGCGCAGCCATGCCGCTGGAAGTATACGGTCGTGGAAGAAACGCGCCCGGGCGAGCCTTTCTCGGTTATTGAGGAAGACGGCGGCAGTTTTATCATGAGCTCTACCGATATGAACATGCTTTCGCATGTGCGCGAGCTTTCCGAGGCGGGTGTCGACAGCATCAAAATTGAAGGCCGCGCGAAAGGCGCCTACTATGTGGCGTCGGCCGTGAACGCGTATCGCCACGTGCTCGACGGCGAGCCTGCCGATGCGTGGCAGGCCGAGCTCGAAACCACGAGTCACCGACCCTATTCGACGGGGTTCTACTTTGGCTCCCCTGGTCAAAACCAAGGCGTGAAGGAATACGCGCGCGATTATCAAATGGTTGCTCGCGTGATTTCGTGCGGAAAGGCCGCGCCGTCGCCAGCGGCGGATGAGCTGCCGGCCGCGACCGATTGCCGCGCTGCCGAGATTCAGCCGTGGCCTGAAGCCGGGATCGCGGCGCGTCGCCAGGCAATCGCATCGGACCCTTATGCGGAAAAGAAAGGCTGCGTGAGCCTTTCGTTCATCGACGAGCTCGCGGCGTCTCCCGCGCAGGCGCATCGCTCAGTTGCAATGTGTCGCAACCGCTTCTTCGAAGGCGAGACTCTCGAAGTGCTCTCGCCCGGGCGGGGCGTTTTCACGATCAAGCCCACGCGTTTGGTGTGGCACGCAGCCGACGATGCGAACCCCGACGATGTGGAGCGTCGTCGCGAGGGAGTGCTTGCTGGCGCCGATCCGCGGGTTGTGGGCGGAACGCTATGCGCCGTCAACGTCGCGAATCGAACGATGGAGACGTATTCTTTCGATTGCGAGGAAGAGTTGCGCGAAGGCGATATCCTGCGTGTTTTGCGCGCTGGCCAGTGCGAAGGCCGAACAATCGAATAGTGCGCGCGACGGCGGGTTTGGCGTAAATGCAATCGCATGCCGGGCCCGCCGTATTGTTGCCATATGGTCAATACTCGATTTCTCGTGCGTTTCAGGCGGTCCTAAAACGCTCCACCGCGATAAAGCGTTATTATCCATATCGCTTACGTAGGTAGTTTTTGCATCGACCCCTCGATTTCACTCGCGTTTGTGCATCGTGCGCGTGATGGTGTGCCCAGCACGCGGCTAGCCTGTCGCTCGGCCAACCCGTGGTTCGGTACTTGGCCAGCTCGCTGCTCGGCTCGCGGCTGGAAGATGGGGCATGCGTACGTCTCATCGACGCGGAGGGCGATTCACGGTAAGCCATAAGGAACGAATCGCTGTGCGGCAAGTCGGAAGCGGTGGGTCGAAGCAAAAACGATGGATTGCTTTGCGCAAAGGAGTTCGCATGCACATCATCGATGTTTTTGGCGGCGAGAAGCTGCCCGTTTCGTTCGAAATCTTCCCCCCGAAGGGTGACCTTCCCGTAGAGGAGGCCCGCGAGGTCATTGGCGGTTTGGCGCCGCTTTCGCCTTCGTTCGTTTCCGTGACCTATTCAGCGGGCGGGTCGGGTAATTCTTCGCGTACGGTTGATGTGGCGAAAATGGCGCAAGACGAATACGGCTTGAATATGATGGCCCACCTTACGTGCATGAATGCCGATCGCGCGGGCATCGATTCCGTGCTTGCATCCATGAAGGCTGCCGGCATCGAAAATGTGCTCGCTCTGCGCGGCGATGCGGTGCCGGGGGCGGCCCCGAAAGATTTCAAGTTCGCCAAAGATCTGATTCCCGTTGCGCGCGAGGCTGGCTTTTGCGTGGGCGCGGCGGCATATCCGGAAGGCCATATTGACTGCCTCGATTTCGACGAGAGCATTCGCCATTTGAAGGAAAAGCAGGATGCGGGCGCGCAATTTTTCGTCACGCAGCTGTTTTTCGATAACGATCTTGCGCTGCGCTTTCTCGACGCCGCACATAAGGCGGGCATTACCGTGCCTATCACGTTTGGCATTATGCCGTTCCTTTCGAAGGCACAGATTCAGCGCATGGTGTTCATGTGCGGCGCAAGCCTGCCGTCGCCCATCATCAAGCTGCTCGCGCGTTACGAAGATGACCCGAAGGCGCTGCGCCAGGCGGGCATCGATTATGCGTGCCAGCAGTTCGTGGGCCTTTCGAAGGAAGGCGTCGACGGCTTGCATGTTTACACCATGAATCGTCCCGATATTGCGGAAGCCGCCGTTCAGGCGCTGCGCGATGCGGGCGCGATTGCGTAAAGCTTGGCAGCAAAATGCCTGATTACAGGGTTAATAAGGCTGAAGCGTTGCGCTATTTGGGCTATGCCGGCCAAGAGCTCGATGCCGAGATGGAAGCGCGCATCGACAACAATATCGCGGCATGCGAGCGCGAGGCTCGGCCAGGGTTTGTGTTTCGTTCGTTTCCCGTTGAGGCATGTGCGCAGGGCGTGCGTCTTGTGGGCAGTTCGCTTGTGCTCGAGGGCGCCGATATCGCGCGTCACCTGAAAGGTGCGGCGGAATGCGCCGTTTTGGCCTGCACGCTTGGTGTGGCGAACGAGGCCGCCATGGCACGTCGGAAAGCGCAAAGCGCGCTCGACGCGGCCATTTATGGCGCGGCGGGAAGTTCGCTCGTGGAAAGCGTGGCCGATGCATGCGAGGCGGCCGTGGTGGCCGATGCCGCGAAGCGCGGCATGCGCACGAACTGGCGATACAGCCCTGGCTATGGTGATTTGCCGCTCTCGCTTCAGCCTGAAATCGTGCGCGTGCTCGCGGCGGACAAGCGCCTTGGAATGGTGGCGACGGAATCGAATTTGCTCATTCCCGCGAAAAGCGTCACGGCATTCGTGGGGTTGTTCGATGCGAGCGCGAACCTCGATGAGGTTTCGGGTGTGAAGGCGAGCTGCGAAGGTTGTGCCTGCAAGCAAAGCTGCACGCTGCGCGCCGCCGGCACGCCCTGCTGGAAGCGATAGCGCGAGGGGCGTTTTTCCGATTAGGTACGCGCGTCGTGGCGGGCAATTGCTCGTCATGCTGGACTGCGCCTTAAAACAAAACTTGAATGGCTTCAATAAAGACCATGGCATAGGGGCTGACTCGAGGGTTCCCGAACTGCCTCCGTTTCTCGTGCTCAAGAAAAGGGCAGTTTGTTCCTCCAAGCCAGCCTCTTCGATTTTTTTCGGGCGCCTTTCTGTGCTCTGTCGATTCACGCAATCGCTAAGATTCGCCCCGAACGGCCCGAAGTCGAGTTGCGCTCGATGCATGAAGCGCCTGTTTTCGTACAAGAGAAGGCTCACTTGGCAGACCTGCCGTCAAGGTGCTTATTTCCCCGGGGG
>CAKUEV010000024.1 GCA_934646845.1 uncultured Slackia sp. | reverse complement strand
GCACGCGGCTCAGCCGCACAAACATACTCCGTGCATCGCCCTACCCCCTAGATGCGCGGAGTTCTTTTGCGCACACAAATTAAGCTCGCAAAATAGCCCATGCAGAAGGCTCAAGGTGCGCGGAAAACGCAAGCAGCAAAGGAAGCGCGGCCTGGCTGTTCGATCGGTTGATCGACGCTCGTCACGCCAGGGAATCAGGCGAGCGGCCTTCAGCCAAAAATCAAACGCTCATTACCGCCAGAGGCAACCGCCCTCGCTACCGCGCCAGCCCAGAATGCCCGCCCGCCCAGACCCCGCCCCTTGCTCCGACCTTCGGGTTTTTCCGAATATCGTTTCGCACACGAACAGCCAAATCAGGCCGCATGCTATAGTGAAAGCATCAGGCGCTCATTTCGAAAAGGACCCCAGGAATGCCGAACCGCAATTCGCAGCCAATCGTATCGCTGCTCGTTCCCGTCTACAACGTTGAAAAATACCTCGCCGAATGCCTCGACTCGGCACGCGCGCAAACGCTTTCCGATATCGAAATCATTTGCATCGACGACGGATCGACCGACGCATCGGGCGCGATGCTCGACGAATATACCGAAAAAGACTCGCGCATTAAGGTGATTCACAAGCAGAACAGCGGCTACGGCGCGTCGATGAATCGCGGTCTTGACGCGGCAACAGGCGAGTTCGTCGGCATTCTGGAATCGGACGACACCATGCTGCCCAACGGTCTCGAGGCGCTCTACAATGCCGCCAAAAAGCACGGCGCGAACGTCGTGAAGGGCAACTTCAACTTCTACTGGTCGGCACCGAACGAAAAGGTCGAGCCTTTCCCGTTGGTCTCGAAGGAAGAGTGCGGCAGGCTGGTCGACGTCATCGAAGAGCCGCGCATCTTCCACCAGAAGCCCTCGATTTGGTCGGGACTGTACAACCGCGAGTTCCTCGTGCAAAACGGCATCCGCTTCCTCGAAACTCCGGGCGCGTCGTATCAGGACACGTCTTTCGCCTTCAAGGCGTTCGCAGCGGCGAAAAAGGCCGCGTTCGTGCAGGACGCTATTATCAATTACCGCCAAGACAACGAATCGTCCTCGGTGAACAACCGAGGCAAAGTATTTTGCGTGTGCGAGGAATACGCAGAAATCGAGCGCTGGCTTTCGGAGCTTGGTGAAGGCGACCGCGCGCGCCTGTTGTTCCCCGTTGAGCAAACCGCGAAATACGACTCATACATGTGGAACTACGTGCGCCTTGCGCCAGAATTCAGACTCGATTTCCTGCAGTGCATGCAGAAGGAATTCCAGACGGCGCTCGACGCCGGCTATGTGGCGCTTTCCGATTTCCAGCCTTGGAAGCGCGTGAACCTGAAACTCATTCTGGAATCGCCCGAAAAATTCGAGCGCGAGAACGCAACGTACGCCGACGCGGGGACCGCTGGGCGCGCCATGCACTACCTGAAGCACGGCGGGCCGTCGACGCTTTTCGCATATGCTCGTGCGCGTATGAACCACGAACTCTAGGCCAAGGATCGAATATGCAAGCAGAAGTGACCCAGGCGAACAGCCGCCCTACCATAAGCATCGTCATTCCTGTGTTCAACGCCGAAGACACGCTGGATGAGTGCATCGAATCGCTGAAGGCGCAAACGTTTGGCGATTGGGAGGCTGTGTGCGTTAACGACGGCTCGCGCGATGGGTCGCTCGTAAAGCTGCAGCGCTTCGCGGAGGAAGATGCCCGCATTCGCGTGTTCACGCAGGAGAATGCGGGGCCGTCGGCCGCACGCAATACCGCGCTCGATGCCGCGCGAGGTGAAATTGTGATGTTCCTCGATTGCGACGATTGGTATGAGCCAAATGCCTGCGAAACTGTGCGCCACGCGTTTCGCGACAACGAAGTCGATATCATGGCTTTCGGAGCGACATGCATTCCGGAAAGCGCTGCGCCCAAACACGTGCGCGACCTGCTCTCGCCCTGCGACGAGATAATTGCAGGGTTCACCCCCGACGTGCTTTTCTCGAAGCATGCACAGCCTTATATTGCGCGCATCGCAGCTCGCCGCGCGTTTCTCGACGAGCACCACGTGCGCTTCGCAACCGATATCAAACTCGCTGAAGACACGGCGTTTCTGTTCGAGGCATACCCGCACGCGCGCAAAACCGTGCTTTCGTCGGCGAAGCTATACAACTATCGAATGAACGGTGAATCAATTACCCACGGCCTCAACAGCGCAAACGCCACCAAAGCCAAACTCGACCAGCATTTGTCCGCTATTAATCACATCTTGGCCAATTGGCGGGAAAACAACCTGGTTGGTCTTTGCTCAGGACGCATGGTCGAATGGATCCTTGACTTCACGCTGTTCGACATCTCGCATTTATCGGTCGAGCAGCAGGCGAATTATATAGAACGCCTCGACGGCCTTCTTGCCGAAACATTTGGCAACTACTCCACCCTACCCCGCAAAGCGGCCGTAAAAAAGGCCGCCGAACACGTCTCAAAGCATGAATGCTCCAAGCTGTTCAGCGGGCTTTCAGCAAAGCTTGCATTCGTGCGCTTCTTCGTCGCAACCCGCGGGCTCAAACAGTGCGTCGAGAGGTTTTTGTAGGGCGATTGGAGCCCACGCGGCCTCAAAGTCCATACAGGCCGTATCAAACAACGACCAAAACACGCTAGAAGACAATGCGATAGAGCCTCATATCTCCCTCGGAAAGCACGAGGTCAAATCCAGGGGTGTCATCGTTTATCGAATTAATTCCCTGGAATTCGCTTTCGGCATATACTGCCTGGTCGTCGTCAAGAGTCGATTCCTCTGCCCCAAGGCCCCCATTGTCCAATTTCAGAACATACCCAACGTTCATTAACCGGACGGCTTCCTTTACGTCGTCGTTATGAGCGATATCCGACAAAGAGGTCCTCAACAAAACGCTTTCCGACTTTTCGTCGCTTCCGCCGTAGCTAAAATAGCTACGATAAACCGTCTTAGCGCCATTCGCGCCATACGCGAAGACGCTTCCGTCGTATGGAATATTCGCTATCCCTTTGCTGTCATCATCAATAAGCTCCATCGCTCGACAAACAAATTCCTCTTCGTCAATTGCGTATCTCCTAGTATCCGAAGAGCTCAACCAACAGAGCCTCCCCCTCACATCCTCGAAAGGCGTATACCAACCAAGCTCATGGCCAATAATTCCCCTTGGAAAATAGAGCAGCATAAAAGTCAATCCCATGGCAGCAGCAAAAACGATACGTTTATCGGGACCTTTCTCACACAAGCCGCGCAACAGCCCATTCACCAAATCGCATATAGCGCAAAGGCCCATCGACGCAAGTGGGATTCCAGCCAAAGCGACCAATGCGGCGATCCGATAAGCATCGTTGTACCAAAACCCGTCAATCAGTGAACGCAGAGTTCCATCCGATACCACACAAATGAAAAACATGACCGCACAAATGCCATAACTTACAACCAAAGCTCTATTGCGCTTTTTCACAAAAGCCCAAATCGCCCCGGAAAGAACGAGCATGCCAAGTACCCACTGAGGCACACCACTCATCATGGCCAACGTTGTTACATCGAAAAACGCCCGTCCCTCTTCTGCCGTAGCAGGCCAAGGATAGGTCACCATCGAAGAGAACGGTGGCGCCATCCATAAAAGCACCCATGCTATTAGCACCGCCCCAATTGCCGCTGCTGTAATGCTTTTCCTTTTCTTTGCCGACACATCTCTTTCGGCCAGCAATTTAACCATCGTTCCAGCACAAATTGGCGCCGAAAGAACCGCAACGGAAAAAACGGCATTTGGTTGCAGTGAGGCGAGAGCTACACCCGTAACCAAAACGACTAGCAAATCCCTTACGCGAATACCGCCAGAACAGCACGACTCAATAAAAGAAATCGTAACGAAGACTCCCGCAGGGACAACGACGAATGCCGCCAAGTTGGAGTACAGGGGACCAAAAACAAGGAAATACCACGGGAAAGCCGAGAAGGCCAAAGTGCAAACGGAGCCGCAAACAATTAGCCTACGATTTCCATCGAACACTTTGGTCAACAAAAGCCACATCGAGAGGGGAAATACGAGTCCGACCATAACAACAATGGAGGCATTTTCGGCAAGGGCGGCCGAGACACCAAGCGCCGCGCAGGCAAGCGCCGTAACAAGGTGCCATGCCGCAGGATAAAAATGCGCCAGCTCACCAGATGGACTTATGCCACTTCTCGAATCTTCCAAGGTGAAAGAACCGAAAGACAGTATCGAATAATTGCCGCCATCAGCCATCGCCTTAATACCGTTAAGATGCGAGGCATTATCAAACAACTGGGCAAAAGACGAAAAACCATTTAGCGACCCCACAAAAAAGAAGCCGGTGATAACCACGCCAAATACCACGTAGGGAACAACTGTTTTCCAATCAACTCCACTCGCAATTGACATCCGTTTGGGACCAGCCGCCGCATTTCGAAAATGATAAATAACGGCAGAAATAACGATCGCCGCGATGACGAGCATCCACCACTTAGCATCTAATCCGATGCAATAAAAGAAAATGCCAAGAATTGCATACAGCGCAAAGGACGGCAGGGGGGCGACGGCTATCGCCACCATGTTATCTCGGTAGAAAAACCTTGCGATAAGAAACCCGGGAAGATACAGAACGATAGTAATAAATAGCATCGCGAGAGAGAAAACTGCCATCCTTGCCCCCGTTTATTATTCTTCCCCATTCTCAAAACCAGACTCGAACACTCTATCACCAACCCTCGAACGCGTCATGCCAGTCGACGGTTTCGACGATATCTAACGACAAGATACAAAACGCAAGTAACAGACAAACCGACCAGCTGTCCGCGGGTTATGGCCGTAAACGCGCGCTTTCATTGCGAATAGACTTTTAGTTTTGGACAAAACCCCGCAAATTATATTTAACGCTTAAGCTTCATTTTGCAAAAGTTCTGCATAGGTTCCAAAATAAAGCTGTCAACAATGCTGGCGCCGCCCAAGGCAAAAAGCCATGATAGCGAAACGGCAATTGCCTGTAGTGGAACTCGAATCAAAAACGCCATATTTGCCGTTCCGTCCAGCATTCCAAATTGGTTAAAGATGCCATACACAATTGCGATTGTCGTGTATTGGAGCAAATAGATTGAATACGAGCGTTTTGCCGTCCAATTGATGATTTTTGAAGCGCATTCACCAGTAATCTGAATCTTATCAAAAACAAGGAAAATTCCGATCGAAGCAAAAAGCCATAGATAACTTGGGTCACTACGCACATATCCAGCAAGAGCTGCGACGGCGCCAAAAAGCCAGCCGACAATGCCCAGCATTGCAATACGCTTCAAAAACTCAACCGAGTATAAACTCGGCATCCTGTGAATAAAGTATCCAAGACAGAAATACATGAAGTACCCGCCAGGAATCGGATTAGTTGGTACAAATCCAGAAAGCAGTCCAGGAAGGGTGTTGAGGCTCCCAATTCCCGTAAGCGTTGAGATCCATTGGAGAACTGTGCAGAGAGCGCCCCACAGTGTAAACAGCGCAACAACTTTCATGAGCAATTTGCACTGAAAATCGCTGAGCGCTTCGAACATTGTAAACAAAAATGGAGCCAGCACAAGAAAAGGAATCAGCGCTGGAACAAACCACCAACCGCCAAACAGGATACTGTAAAACCAATTGAAATATTGAGGAAAACCGAGGGTAACAGTGCCCACAACGCATCCATACGCATATAGGACAACTGAATAGACGAGCAGCGGTAAAATAATAGTAACGACCTTGTTCAGAAGATACTTTGCATACGTCGTCTTAAGGGGACGGAATGCAAAATATCCCGACAGTACGAAGAAAATCGGGTCACATATTAGAGCAAACTCAGAAATAAAAGGCCTGGTCTCAATCCCATTAACAGGGCCAAAATACTGAGAAGAATGAACGATTACGACAAAAAGCATCGCAAGAGTTCGCAGCAAATCCCAATTTGCTAATCGCCTTGCCATATTAGCCTTTCACAACACAGATGATATCCGCGCTCGATACGCATCAAAATAAAGGCAGCACACGAGTGTGCCGCCTTATTGAAACGCACTTCAATACAGAGGATCGTACCAGACCATCATTATGAACAAACAGCCTTGATGCGATAACAAAAACAACTACCTTTAGATTGATTTTACGTAAGCCAAAAGACTATCTTCCCAGTTGGCAGGCGCATAACCAGCATCCTCAAGCTTCGACAGCGTAAGCGCCGAATGCTCTGGCCTGGGCGAAATCGAGCCGCTGGCGCTCGCGTAGTATTCGGCCGTGCTCACGGGCCTCACGGCGTCGGCGTTGCCATTGCGCAACTCGAAGACCTTGGCGGCGATGTCGGCCCATGAGGCAACCCTGCCAGAGCCGGTGAGGTTGTAGGCGCCGTATTCGCAGGGCGCGCTCGGCTCCTTGTCGCCCTCGCGGTAGCCCAGGAGCCAGAAGATGCCCTCGGCCATGTCTCGGGTGAAGGTGAGGCGCCCGAACTGGTCGTCAACCACCGTCACCTGGTCCAGCGAGTCGCCGGGTTCGGCGCAGCGGTCGGAGAGCGCCGCCATGGTGCGCACGAAGTTCTTGCCGTCGCCGATAACCCAGCTGGAGCGCACGATGTAGTGCCTGGGGCAATTCGCCACGGCGATGTCGCCCGCCGCCTTGGTCTGGCCGTAGACGCCAAGCGGGCTGAAGGGCTCGTCCTCGTCGTGCTCCTCGGCGGTTCCGTCGAACACATAGTCGCTGGAGACATGCACGAGCGCGATGCCGTGCTCAGCGCAGACCTTAGCAAGCAGCGCGGGCCCCTGGGCGTTGGCCGTCCAGGCGGCCCTCCTGCCCTCGGGGGTCTCGGCAGCGTCGACGGCGGTGTAGGCGCCGCAGTTGATCACGGCGCCGTAGAGCGTCCAGTCGACCTTCGAGTAGTCGGCGGGGTTCGAGAAGTCGAACTCGCCGCGGTCGCCGAAGTCGAAGGAGCCGGCAACCCCGCGCTCCTCGGCGAGCGCCTTCACCGCACGGCCAAGTTGGCCGTTGGCGCCGGTGACCAACGTGCGGTGGGGCGCCATGGGGATGGCTTCCTTGAGCATCGGATGGGCCCTGTCGGCCTCGGAGAGCTCGCACTCGGAAAGCGGGATGGGCCACTCGATGCCGAGCTCGGGGTCGGCGAGGTTGACGAAGGTGTAGGTCTTCTTGAGTTCCGCCGACCAGTGCGCGTTCACCAGGTACGCGTAGGCCGTGCCGTCCTCGAGCGCCTGGAAGGAGTTGCCCACGCCGCGGGGCACGTAGATCGCCTTGGACGGGTCGATGACGCACGTATAGACCTCGCCGAAGCTCTCGCCCGGGCGAAGGTCCACCCACGCCCCGAACACGCTGCCCGTGGCCACGGAGATGTACTTGTCCCACGGCTCGGCGTGGATGCCGCGCGTCACGCCGCGCTCGGCGTTGAAGCTGATGTTGTTCTGCACGGGGCCCAAATCGGGTAGGCCCAGCGCCATCTGCTTGGCGCGCTGCCAGTTCTCCTTGAACCAGCCGCGCGAGTCGCCGTGGACCGGCAGGTCGAACACGAGCATCCCGGGGATGTTCGTGCGCTCCGCCTTGAGCTCCTTCTCGAATTCGAGAGACATCTGGCTTTCCCTCCCCTACTGGCCCTGGGCCTTGTACTTGGCCTCGGTCGCGGCCTTCGCAGGACGCCACCAGGCCTCGTTGGCGCGGTACCACTCAATCGTCTGCTTCAGGCCTTCCTCGAAGTTGTTGTGAGTGGGCTTCCAGCCGAGCTCGGTCTGCAGCTTGGTGGAGTCGATGGCGTAGCGTCGGTCGTGGCCGGGGCGGTCTTTCACCCAGTCGAAGTCGTCGGCGTCCTTGCCCATCATCTCGAGAATCATGCGCAGCACCGTGATGTTGTTGCGCTCGCCGTCGGCGCCGATGAGGTACGTCTCGCCCATGCGGCCCTTCGTGAGGATGGTCCACACCGCCGAGGAGTGGTCCTCGGTGTGGATCCAGTCGCGCACGTTCTCGCCCTTGCCGTAGAGCTTGGGGCGCACGCCGTCGATGATGTTCGTGATCTGGCGCGGGATGAACTTCTCCACGTGCTGGTAGGGGCCGTAGTTGTTCGAGCAGTTCGAGATCGTTGTGCGCAGGCCGTAGGTGCGGGTCCAGGCGCGCACGAGCATGTCGCTCGCGGCCTTGGTGGAGCTGTACGGGGAGCTGGGCTTGTACGGGGTGCTCTCGGTGAACTTCGCGGGGTCGTCCAGCGCCAGGTCGCCGTAGACCTCGTCGGTCGAGACGTGGTGGTAGCGGATGTCGTGCTTGCGGACAGCCTCCAGCAGGCGGAACGTGCCCTCGACGTTGGTACGCAGGAACGGCTCGGGGTCGGCGATGGAGTTGTCGTTGTGGGACTCGGCGGCGTAGTGCACGATGGCGTCGTGGCCGGGGACGATTCGCTCCAGAAGCTCGGCGTCGCAGATGTCGCCCACCACGAGCTCGACGCGGTCGGCGGGAAGGCCCGCGATGTTCTCGCGGTTGCCCGCGTAGGTGAGCTTGTCGAGCACGGTCACGTGCACCTCGGGATGCTCGCGCACCACATGGTGCACGAAGTTGCTGCCGATGAAGCCGCAGCCGCCGGTAACGATGATGTTCTTAGGCTCGAAGATGTCGGCCACAGGAACCTCCTTGTTTCAAAGGTCATAGCGAGCTTTGGAAGCCCATATTTCTCGCAAATCAGCATACCATTCAAGCGAGAGATAAGCCCAAACTGCATTGCACAAACAGACGCAACGATGCCCCGAAAACGGGGCATCGAATGAAAAAACTATTTAGTGGTCGCGGCGATTCACAAACTCGCCCTCGGCGACGCGCTTGAGATGCTGGCCGTACACCGATTTGCCATAGAGCTTTGCGCACTCGAGCAGTTTGTCGGTATCGATCCAGCCGTTTTCCCAAGCGATTTCCTCCGGAACGCACACGGGAAGGTCTTGGCTGCGCTCGACGGCGCGCACGAACTCGCCAGCCTCGTAGAGCGACTCCATGGTGCCTGTATCGAGCCATGCATAACCGCGGCCGAGCGTAACGACCGAAAGGGTGCCGTCTTCCAGATACATGCGGTTCAAATCGGTAATCTCAAGCTCGCCGCGAGCGGAAGGCTTCACCTTCTTGGCAAGCTCGCACACACGCGAATCATAGAAATACAGGCCAGTAACGGCATAGGAAGACTTCGGATGCTCAGGCTTCTCTTCGATAGAGATGGCATTGTAGTCTTTATCGAACTCGACCACGCCGAAGCGCTCGGGGTCGTCGACGTGATAGCCGAATACGGTTGCGCCGTTGCCCCGCTCAGCGGCTTCAACGGCAGAGCGAAGATGACGGCCAAGGCCATTGCCATAGAAGATGTTGTCGCCAAGCACGAGCGCACAAGGTTCGCCGGCAATAAACTCCTCGCCGATAATGAACGCCTGAGCAAGACCGTCAGGCGAAGGCTGCTCGGCGTAAGACAGCTTAATGCCAAACTGGGAACCGTCGCCGAGAAGGCGCTCGAAGTTGGGCAGGTCGTGCGGCGTGGAGATAACCAGAATGTCGCGAATGCCAGCCATCATAAGCACCGACATGGGGTAATAAATCATTGGTTTATCATACACGGGCAGCAACTGCTTGCTCGTAACCGTAGTAAGCGGATACAGACGAGTGCCCGAACCGCCAGCGAGAATAATGCCCTTCATATATGCCCCGTTTCTGAAACAATAAAATCATTTGCACCATAATAGCAATTTGGCGAATCAACTGACATTTCTACATGCAATGAGTGTCATATCTTTTGAAGCACTTTGTGACGCTACATGTTTCAGCTAGCTCATCTTTTCCATTTTGCACTCATAAGACTGAAAACCAGACTTCGCATTTTCCCAATGTATCAGAATCTGGCCTAGAAAAAGCCCTTAATGCAGAATGCCTACGCCACCCTCGTCTAGCCCAGAGAGATGCCGGCAGGCGTAATATGCCACTTGTTTTTTCAGTAGACGTCGTCAGCACCGCAGTGCAGCACACAGCAAAACAAGATACGAAGCGAAGAGGTTCTTAAGCAGAAACGGCCTCCGCCTTAGAAAACTGAAATTGCGACGTAACAGATTCAAAGGAAAGGGCGGAAGCCGCAATACCGAGTTTATCAGAAAGCGTCACACCGCCCGAACAAGAATCCCATCTTACATTGACGCCAATGTTTAGCTCAAATCTTGGCCTTGCTCAGCATCCCTCGTAGCACAGCCGCGGCGACGCCCTGACACTGTTTTTCGTAGGGCTTCCCGCCAAGAATAAGCCCCTCGACTTTTACCTCGCTCAAATTTGACGGCGGCACTCCATAGAGATTTCTTGAGAGAACGCACATGTCCGCCACCTTGCCGACCTCGAGCGAGCCACGCTCGTCTTCGTCGAACGTTGTCCATGCGCCATTATACGTACACATGCGTAAAGCCTCTTTTACGGTAAGGCTCTGGTCGGGGTTATCGTGGTTGCACGCGCGTTGCATCCATAGAATAGGGTCAGGGTCGGTACAAGGCGCATCGGAACCTGCCGACATAACAATCCCTTTGTCCCACATGGTTCTCAAGGGATTCAGCCTCGCCGCGCGTTTATCACCGAGAATCGAGCGAAGATACGAATCAGGCTCCTGCGGCCAATCGATAAAGCTTGTTTGCACCGGCAACTGAATTCCGTATTCTGCACAAATATGCAAACCCTCTTCCGTAGGAAGACAAGCGTGAATGATGCCATGCCGATGATTTTCACGAGGAAAGTCGTCAAGCGCAGCCTTCAAGGCATGCGCAGCCTGATTGAAAGCCGCATCTCCGATTGCGTGCATCTCAATCTGCAGTCCGGCACGATTCGCCTTTTTGCAGAAATCGGTTACGGTTTCATCGCTGTAATACAGCACACCGTTCCCACTCTCACCGTCGCAATACGGCTCAATCAGGGCAGCATCGCAGCTCCCGAAACACCCATCGAGCGCGCAGGCGAAGCAACCGCCTATGCGCGGCAGCTTTCGGCTCGTCGCCACCTTCACGTTCATCGATTGAGGGAAAACACGCACCTGAAAGCCAGATTGAGCACTCCTACCCATCCATTTCTCAAGGCTTATATCCAGATTCCCCGTAAAACCGACTCCGCTCACCGTATGCACCATGCCAATACCGCGGCTCGCCAAATAGTCCATGCCCGCTTGAATATTTCCAATCAGCTCGGGAATTGACAGGCTTCCCGTAATAAAATCGCTTACAGCAAAAAACGCCTCTTGGTTCATTTCGCCGGTTTCGGGATGGTAGCCACGCAAATTCTTTACTTTGTCATCGACCAGCTTGAGAAGGGCGCTGTTCACGACGCATGCATGCCCGTCGTACTTCACCATGAAAACAGGCTTTTCCAAACACGCCTCATCGAGTTCGGCGCGAGAAAGCAAGCGCCCTTCGACTACCGAATACGGAGAAGCGCCAAAAGCGACCAGAATCTTCGACGTACACTTTTCGGCAAAATCGGCAACCATTTCCTTGATTTGCTGGTTTGAACGCGCATGCATTGCATTCAAACCAGCATTGAATGTCGCAAACGACGCCAAATGCTCATGGGTATCAACAAACGCAGGACACAAAGCGCGCTTCCCTAATTGCTCGCACGGGGCAGAAGAATACTCTTCGGGCAACACATCGCCAACGTAGGCAATACGGCCGCCATCTTCCACCAGGTAGCGAGCAAGGCTATCTTGGGCATCAACCGTTAGAATTGCTCCCTCGTAAACCTTCATCGATCCCCCTAACAGCACCGCCGAAGCAAGCACGCATTAATAATTCCAGAAATGACTATCGCAGTTCCTGTCCCGCGCCCTCGAGCTTGTATAACTCTTCTTCGGGCGCGTTGGAGATAAGACGCTTTCTCGCATAAGCGAAGAAGTACACACATCCGACCGCAAGAACGCATACGATTCCCATCGACGCGATGGCATCCACGAAAAACGTCGATACTACGGCAATCGCTGACAGCGCGAAACCTATCCCCGTCGTAAGAGCACCGCCAGGAGTTCTCCAGCCTCGTTTCATATTCGGTTGACGCAAACGCAAAATGACATGCGACAAATTCATGAGCACATAGCTCAAGCATGCGCCCAATACCGCCATATTGAGCAGAACATCTCCGTCTTGCACAACTGCGACGAGGACAAAACCAATCGCCCCTTGCACCAGCAACGCCACCCAGGGCGTTTTCCTCGAGCCTGTAAGCGAAAGGAACGTCGGAAGATACCCCGCACGAGACAAGGCGAAAATCTCGCGCGAGCCCGCATAGATGAGCGAGAAGAAGGATGCGACAAGCCCAAAAAGCCCCGCCACGTTCACGAAAAGCGCCAAACCAGGCAAATTAGCAATGTTCAACGCATCCACAAGCGGAGCGCTTGAGGCACCCATGAATTCCGACCCCGTTACACCCGCGGCAAGAATAAGCACGATAAGCCCAGTTCCAATGAGCACGGCCATCGATCCGATAATGGCCTTCGGTATATCGCGCCTTGGGTCTTTCGCCTCTTCCGCGGCAAGAGCAACGCCTTCGACGCCGAGAAAGAACCAGATGCCAAACGGCAATGCGGCAAGAAGCCCGCTAACACCGAAAGGAAGAGCAGTCGTGGCACCTCCATCTGGAGCGATATCGAACAGCGCAGCCGCATCGAAATGCGGGGCCGCGCCAAACGCAAAAGCGGCGAGCGCAACAGCGCCAACAACCGTAATAACAAGCATGAGCTTCAAAGCTTCGCCAACGCCAAAAACGTGAATCCCTATGAACACGATAAAGATAATGCCCACCAAAAGAAGGAACGGGAAATCTTCCGGGATAATTCCCAGCTGAAGGAAATAATTAGCGATAAACGTCGAAATCGCCGCGGGCGCGCATACGTATTCCACGGTAATAGCCATGCCCGTAAGAAACCCTCCGAAGCGGCCCATCGCACAACGCGAGAAAGCGAACCCCGCACCAGCCGTAGGCAAGGCCGACGACATCTCGGCTTCGCCGAGCACGGTGCAAACATACATGCAGCCCATAAGAACGAATGCGATAGCGAGGCCGAGCCATCCGCCATACGCGATGCCGTAGTTCCAGCCGGAGAAGTCCCCGGAAATCACATACGCAACGCCAAGGCCCATGAGCAAAGGCCAACCCGCCGCGCCTTTTTTAAGCGAGCGCCTTTCGAAATACTCTTGCGTTTGGGCAGTTTCATTACGCGCCACGAAAACCTCCTAATGCGCTTTCTTTTTCACGATATACGAGGGGTCGACCTTCTGAAGGTCCTCGAAATCGTCTATCTCAACGATATCCTCCTGCATGCAAGGCCGAACGTAGATTTCGTAGTTGTCGGGCTTGCGCAGAATCGCCACGTCGTCCCAGAAAATCTGCTTGCCATCTTCCATATCGAACACCAAAGGAATATCATGCGCGAGCGACGCACCGTCGTCGGGCGACCAATATGACAGACCAACCATTTGCCAACACGGATCGGGATCGCCTTTCGCAAGATCAGAAATCTGTCCAAACTCATCCGCAACAAAGCGCCAATCGTCGGTCGAGTCAACCTCAATGCCCAGATAATTCGATCGATATTGGTACGGCGTCACGAGGGCGGGATTAGCCAAAAGCAAGTCGCTCTCGAACACGTAGGCGTTGCTGAAATGAGAGCACGCCGCCACCGCCGAACTAATATTGTTCGTGGTGGAATAAAGGGGATTGTCAATAAATTCGACATCCGGGTATTTATGCAGCAGCTGATCGAATTCCTCTGCAAGGTAGCCACGAACGATATATATCTCCGAAATACCCGCATCGAGCAACGCATCGATAAGCCTGTCGATAATGCGAACGCCATGAACGCGCGCAAGCGGCTTCGGCGTGTTCACCGTTACGGGCAAAAGGCGGCTTCCGAAGCCGGCAGCAAGAAGCACGGCCCTCTTCACTCGATACGGCTCAAGGGCCGCGATGCCGCGCGCGGTAACCCCTTCTTCATCCATGAACCCGTTCGCCTTTAATTCTTCCAGCGTTAATTGCTCGTGTGAGACAGCGCCGTAATCGTACGAACGATCATCTTTTCGCGCCGCCGAGGCCGCAAGAATGCGGAACTCATCGTGCGACAGATTGCGCGCGAATGATTTATCGCCAAGCATGGAAAGCGCTTTCGTCGAGAAATCCTTCGCGGCTTTGTACCACACATAGAGCCATTCGCCCGCCGGGGCGCCCTTGCATTCCTTAAACATAGCCCACACATACCAATACCACCCGACGATTGCCGTGCAGGCAATAAGATGGAATTCTTCTTCCGAAGTGGGCTTCCTACCAAAGTACAGAGGCATGATGTCGAATGCGCCCTGCACGTCGAAATAATCACTCTGCGCGACGAAATTGCCGAAATCGCATCCATAGTCGCCCATGGCCGCATATTCCCAATCGATGAGCCACATATCGTCGCCATGCACAAGCAAGTTGGGACCATAGAAATCATTGTGGCATAAAACATCGGCGCCCGAACCAGCACGCATCGGCGCAACGAGTAGCCCAATATTCGCTTGTAGCCTTTCGAAGCCGGCGGGAAACGCCCAGCCTTCCTCGCGAAGCAGATGAACAATCTTCAGCGATTCCTTGTAGAAGTCAAATTTCCAAGGGGATTCGGCGCCGCTTTCATGCAAACGCCGAGCCATACCAAGCGCTCGCTCAACTTGGGAAGCATCGGAATAGTCAAAGCCCGTGCAATCGAAAACAAATTTCGACACTTTCCATCCCGCTTCCGGGTCTTCCGCGACGAACGTGTCGTCGAGCCCGAGCTTTCGCGCCATCTCGCACGCGAACGCCTCAGCGGGACGATTGATAATTTCATTCGTACCGGCACCGGGATGACGATACACGTAACCTTCACCCTGGCATTCGAAATAGAACGAGAGGTTCGTAAGGCCCTGTTTAATCGGGGAAATATGCTTGACGTCTTCCCTCTTACAGCC
>CAKUEV010000023.1 GCA_934646845.1 uncultured Slackia sp. | reverse complement strand
GCAATCCAGCCGTCTGGGAAGGAGAGAGCGTCATGCCAACGCCGATGAACACCAAAGCCGACGCGAAAAACATCGCAACAATGGAGTACGACGAGGCGAAGATTGCCATGAGCGCAAAGCCCACGGCAACGCTCGCAAAGCCAAGGGGAATGAGGGGCCATCCTCCGCGTTTGTCCATAATTCGGCCGCTCACCAGGGTCGATACCGCGTTGCACAACACGGGAATGAGCATGACCACACCAGCCATGAATGCCGTTATGCCGCATGCGCCTTCAAGATAGAGGGGGAGCAAAACGCTCATCGAGAACGTTGACATAAGGGAGACCAGAGCGAAAACCGCAGCGGGCCAAAACGAAACGCGACGCATGGGGGAAAGCTCGATAAGCGGATATTGGCAGGCGAGCTGACGGGCGACAAAAGCCACGGCTGCCGCAACCGCGACAACGAGCGAGGCGGCTCCGAGCATCGTGTCTATCGCGATTTCCGCCAAACCAAACGAAAGCGCGAACAACGTGACGCCCGAAAGGGCCACCGAAGGCGCATCAAGATGCGCCTCACTGTTTTCGAGGTCTTTCACGTAGATGAAGCCCAAAACAACAAGAAGCACCATAACCGCAATCGGTGCAATAAATATCGAGCGCCACCCCAGATTCGTGACCAATGCGCCACATACAACAGGGGCGAATGCGGGGCCAAACGTAATGGTGCATCCACCCAATGAGAGATACGATCCAAGCTTATTCTTCGGCGTCACGGCCAAAATCGTGTTCATCATAAGAGGGATGAACACACCCGAGCCCACCGCCTGAATGATTCGTGCGACTAAGAGCATGACGAAATTCGTTGAGATGAGACCCAGAACCGAACCGGCCAAAGTAAGGCCACTCGCGGCAAAGAACAGCGCTCTCAGCTTAATGCGGCGATAGAAGAACGCCATGCACATAACGATAATCGTCGAGGCGATCATGAATCCCGTTACAAGCCACTGCGCCGTAACTGAGTCAATGGCGAACTCGTCCATGATGGCGATAAGGCCCATATTCACGAGGTTCTCATTAAAGCCAGCCAGGAATGCTCCGCCGTATAAAACTGCCAAGAGCATGGTCGATTGTTTTCCCTGCATACCAGAAAACTCCTTTTTTGGGCGCACGAAAGGCGCCGCGTTGCTGCGGATACATGCGAGCCCGAAGGCCCAACAGCTGGACTTACGTTGTGAAATGCGGGGCGCGATATACGCCAGAATGCATGGTGAACTGCTCACTGCGCGAGTGATTGTAGCGAATTTCAACTCGAAAGAGGGCGCTTGTTCTTGAATCTCCACGCGAGGGGCGCGTTAGCGGCTCTCGAGAAGCTCGATCAATTCTGCGCGGCTATGCACATCGAGTTTCTCGTAAATATGCCGAATATGAGTGCGCACCGTGGCAGACGAGAGCACGAGTTTTTCTTCAATCGATTTCGCTCCGTGACCTGTGGCCCACAGCATGAAGACCTCGGTCTCGCGCGCGGTGAGGCCGAACTTCTCGGCGACTGCGGCAATGCGTTCATCCATGGTTGGCGCGGGTTTTTCCGCATTGGGCTCGCAGGCTTCCACGTCAAGCTCGCCCTCTTCAACCGGCTCAAACACAAGCGCATTGTCGCGGTCGGAAAACATGAAGCCCGCAATAACGATGAGTATCACGATGGAGCTTACGCAGAACGCCACCATCATGGAAGGAAATGCGAGCGCGGCAATTTCGCCGAGCGCCATGCCAGTATGAATGGCACACCGCCCAACAGCGAAAATCAGAAGCGCCGAAAGCCTCGAGGAACGGGCGATTTCGATGAGCAAGACCCATGTGAGCATATCGATGAACATCGAGCCGGCCGAAGCGGCGAAGTACGCCGTTGCCGAATCGGGCTCGTTGAATACCGTAAGCGCCGCAACGCCCAGCGCAAAAAGCGGCGCCGCCGTTCTATAAAGCGGCCCGAGCTTGAAGCTCGTGTGGGGCAAAAAGAGACTATATACAAGAAAAATGGCCGCAATCGCGAACGTCGATGCCGCCACAATAAAGGGGTCATGGTATACAGCCGGCGCTTCGGCGCCCGTATACGTGCGCAGGCCGCCGCTCACTACCATAGTCAGAAGAATGCCCGCAAGCGCACGAGATGAAAACGGGCCGCACAGCAAGTCTTTAATATCACGAAACGCGTTAACGCCCTCGGGGCTTTTTGCCGCATGCGAGCGAAGCGTGAATGGATGGGGCCCGCGATTGGGACACATCGCCATCATGCAAACCGAAAGCAGGGGCAAGAAAGCAACGATCACGCCCGAAAGAGGAGCGGGAATGAGCGAAATCAGGCCATACAGCACGCCCGCAAGCATGAATGATCCGGCGGTGAGCCCCGCAGCCTCGCGCGCGTCGAGCGTGCAGAACAAAACGCCCCACCCAAGGGCGAGCAGGGGAGTCGAAAGCCCCGGCAAAAGAGCGCCAAGCATAAGCGACGCAGTAGCGCTCTCGATAACCTCGGTCGCATAGAACATCGACCCGAATGCCGACACCATGGCCGCAGCCCAAAGAATGTTGATCGAACGCCCGGCGCGCTCGAGCCTGTCGTGATTGAATATGGCTATCGCGAAAGTCACGCACCCCGCAAGGCCCGAAATGATATGCAACCACGTAATGGCGGTTTCGTCTCCATTGGAAAAAGAGACCACGGTCGCAGAATTAAACGACAAATAAACCCATGTCCAATGCAGGCCAAACCCTAGAAACCACGCTTTGCTCGCGCGGGTATGATTCGATGAATGCGCCAAGGCCGCCCTCCCAAGCGTCGGCTTTTCGTAATCGGTACTTTATCACGACAAAGCGCGCGTTTTTCCCACGTTGCTGCGCTATGTAATCATCCATGGCTTCTACCAGGCCTTTTATGTATTCTGATGATAAAATCAACAGTAATTGATGATACGAAATGCTCCAATTCCCATGAGAAATGGACAATTCCCATCGATGGAATTCCTCTTCGAAGATGCCAAGATGCATGCCAGACGACAGGCGAGGGGCCTGTCAAACATGTCATCAGGGAGGATGCATCATGGGTATCGAAACCAAGGGAATGTCGCGTCGTTCGTTCCTCGGCGCAGGCGCGGTTGTTGCCGCCGGCGCTGCTTTCGCGGGCCTGGCAGGCTGCTCGCCTTCGGGCGAAACGAAGGCCGCCGAAAGCACGGGAACTGCTGCAGCCGGCGAAACCCGCGACCTCGGGTCCGCTTCTTTTGAGATTACGGCCGACACCAAGAAGGCCGACGAGACCAAAGAAGTCGACATCGTCGTTGTCGGATCCGGCATGGGCGGCTTTTCTGCTGCGCTCACTGCAATTGAGGAAGGCGCGAAAAGCGTCGTGCTGCTCGAGAAGAACAATTCGCTCGGCGGCTCTACCAATATGGCCGAATGCCCGGCAGGCGCTCGCCCGTTTGAATACACCGAAGAAGAAGCCCGTGCCGCAGCGGCTGGCGCACAGGCCGATAGCTATGGCGTGAGCGACCCCATGCTTCTTTACAGCATGTTCCGCGATGCGAAGGAAAACTTCGGCTGGCTGTTCGACACCCACGGTGTCGGCTGGACGAAGCAGGGCGAGGCTCCCGCGTTCTACGAGGGCGGCAATGGCAAAATCGCCATCGAGAAGCTCGCTGCCGCTGCCGAAAAGGAAGACGGCCTCGAGGTTCTTACCGAAACCCCGGCGACGCAGCTGCTGCTTTCCGACGAATACACGGTCGAGGGCGTGCGCGCCAAAACGAAGGACGGCAAATACGTCGACTACAAGGCCAAGGCCGTCGTGCTCGCAACGGGCGGCATGTCCACGAACAAAACCCTGCTCGCCGGCTACACGAGCCAAGACCTCGATAAGACGATTGGCTGGGGCCAAGGCCAAGACGGCGACGGCCATCTGATGGCCGAGCAGACCGCTCACGGTCGCGCGAATCACCTCACTGTCGACTCCCTGTTCAATAACGTGAAGGACTTCAGCTACGACAGCGCCCTTGGCGTATGCGTCGCTATGCAGCCGAGCAATTTCTGGGTGAACCAGGATGGCCTGCGCTTCATGAACGAGAACATCTCTTCGACTGCCGTTTCTGGCAAAGTCGTTGAAACCCAGGGTAGCGTTTGGTCGATCGTCGATGCCGACGGCATTCAGAAATATGCAGAAGGCGGCTGCCAGCGTCATTATTCCGGCTTCGCTGACAAGCTGGTTGGCAATGCCATCGATGGCCTGCAGGACGAAGTCGACAAGGCTGTTTCCGGCAACGACGAGTGCTTCAAGGCCGACACCATCGCCGACCTCGCCAAGGAAATCGGCGTCGACGCCGACAACCTGGCCGATGAAATCGAGAAGTACAACACGGGCACCGATGCCGAATGGGGCAAAGAGGCCGAAAACATGTGGCCTATCGCGACCGCTCCGTTCTATGCCTTCCGCATTTCCTCGGGCATGCTCAACACCTCAGGCGGCATTCGCATCAACACCAACGCCCAAGTCGTTGACGATCGCTACAAGCCCATCGCTGGCCTCTACGCCGCTGGCGTTTGCACGAGCGGTTGGGACGGCGAGGAGTACGGCAACGGCACCTGCCAGGCGAACGCGCTGTTCTGCGGCCGTACCGCGGCAAAGCACATCGTCAAGAACCTGCTCTAGCATCCTTGAGGGCCCGCTTATTTGAAGAACTACCACTTTTTGCGGCGCATAAAGTGGTAGTTCCGGGCCCAAACGCTGCGAAGAAGCAATCCAGTAACCTAGCCTCCCATCATGGCCGCCCTTCGGGGCGGCCATGATTCGTTTCGGCGCCGAATGCGGTTCTGGGTTTTGTTCAAAAATGCCCTCGAATGTGGCATTCGTTTCGCTATAGTTTCACTATTCGAATAACGAGGGAAAGAAACCCAACGAAAAGCCCAGGTCAGATTCTTGAACACCTTCCAGGGGAAAACAGCGCGGTTGAAAAATGCCACATTCGAGCATTCTTTTCGACAAGAACCCCACATGAGCCCTCGCTCGCCCCAAAGGAACGCACCATACGAAGAAACTTACGAAGATAGGAGTCCCCATGACCGCTTGGTCCCTTTACGATGAATTGATTGACGCCATACCTTCGGGCATTACTGTGCACGATTACTGCCTTGGCGCGCATTGGACTTACATCGTGGCCGATTGCGGCATGGGCCTCGCCAAAACGGTGCGCGGAGGCGGCAAGGATCGATTCAAGCAAAGCCCCGTCGACGTCGACCTGAAAACACTTGCGGCGTTGGCCAAATCGTGGAACTGGCTCGAAGCGAGCCTCGGGGTCGCGGCAATTAATGCCTATTATGCGACCCCTGACAATATTGAGTCCCTCGGTGGCGCGATCGACGAGGGCGTTGCGGAAAGCGGCGATGCGAGCAACCCCTTCCATCGCCTGAAAGGTCGCTATACGGGCCGCAAAGTTGCCGTCGTAGGCCATTTTCCAAACGTCGATGAAATGCGCAAAGTCGCTCAGGTAACGGTGCTTGAGCGCAATTGCGCATCGCCCGCCGACACGCCCGACCCCGCATGCGAATACATCTTGCCCGCGCAAGATTATGTGTTCGTGACGGGAACAACGCTCACCAACAAGACGATGCCGCGCCTGCTGGAGCTCTCGCACGAATCGAAGCTGTACGTTCTGGGCCCGAGCGTCGTGCCTGCACAGGCCTTCTTCGAGCGGGGCGTGAACGGTTTGGCCGGAAGCGTCGTCGTAGACGCTAAAGCGGCTCGAGCGGCCGTCAAAGGCGGCAGTAAAGCACAATGGCGCGCGGGAATTAAGAAATTTATGATTGAGGCCTAGATTCCCGGCATGGTAGAAGACATAGAGCCTCCTGCACGGTAAAGGCTCGAGCACGAAGGTCGGAACGGAGGCCTTTCATCGTAGCCGAAGCAGAAAGCCCTAACGCGACCGGCTGATGAAGCGTGCCAATACGGCCCGATCACAGCGCAGGTTCTTAGCGCAGAAACGCCGCTCAATCGAGCGGCGTTTCTTGTCAGTGCTCCTTATTGCCCTAAGGAGAGTGGCGAGATGGCATGCCAAGGGGGTGGAGCAGAGGCCATTCGCCTTACGGATAAACAAGCTCGGGATAACATCCGGGGAATGGGCGGGGCGGCAATGCGCCAAGGGGGTGGGGCGCGTGGCGCCGCCCGCCTCTCGAGTTAGCGAATCGTTGAAGAAGCGAAGGAAGAGAAGGCTTCTTCGAGTCCGATGTGCTGAGCGGAAAGGGGGTGCCCGCTCAGCGTCTCGGTCGCTTTCAAGGTGGATGTTAACCACGGGTAAGTTTATACAGGCTAAGTTAACCCGTGTCAACACTTTTTCGAAAGAAAGTTTCCCATGGTAAATAATTCTGCCAAAACGCCCCTCAGCTCACATTTCATACACGATTGTTTCGGCCGTGTTAATTCGTTTAACAATTACATGGATTGAGCCGCCAATAGCCAAAAGACTTTAGCATGCGACAGTGCACAGGTGTAAAGTAGTGGCATATTGAACGTACGTGTTGAAGGAGCAACCATGACAGTCGAGAAGAAAGACCTTGACTGGGGCAGCCTCGATTTCGGCTACCGCAAAACCGACTATAGCTATGTCGCCAATTGGAAAGATGGCGAATGGGACGAGGGCGGCCTTACCGCCGATCACGAAATTCACCTTTCCGAATGCGCTGGCATTTTCCACTACTGCCAGGAGGTTTTCGAAGGCCTCAAGGCATACACCACCGAAGATGGCTCCATCGTATGCTTCCGCCCCGATATGAACGCTGAGCGCATGTATAACTCCGCCCAGCGCCTCGAGATGCCTGGCTTCCCGCAAGAGCGCTTCATTGAAGCCGTGAAGCAGGTTGTAAAGGCGAATGCCGCATGGGTTCCGCCGTTTGGCTCGGGCGCCACGCTGTATGTTCGCCCGTTCATGATTGGCTCTGGCGAGGTTATTGGCGTTGCTCCCGCACCGGAATATCAGTTCCGCATCTTGGTAACCCCCGTTGGTCCTTACTTCAAGGGCGGCCTGAAGCCCATCACCATTCGCATTTCCGAATACGACCGCGCAGCACCGCACGGCACCGGCAACATCAAGGCTGGCCTGAACTATGCCATGTCGTTGCGTCCCATCATGGAGGCACACCGTCAGGGCTACGCCGAGAACCTGTACCTCGATTCCGAGACGCGTACCTACGTTGAGGAAACCGGCGGAGCGAATGTGTTGTTCGTCAAGGCCGACGGCACGCTCGTTGTGCCGAAGTCGCACACCGATTCGATTCTGCCTTCCATCACGCGCCGCTCGCTCGTGCAGGTCGCTGAAGACCTCGGCATGAACGTCGAAGAGCGCTTTGTCGAGTGGGCCGAAGTCGCTTCGGGCGCGTTCGTTGAATGCGGCCTGTGTGGAACCGCTGCCGTTATTTCTCCCGTCGGCCAAATCGACAACAAGGTCTATGGCGCCAATGAGGAAATTACCTTCCCGAATGGCAAAGACGAGATTGGTCCCGTGATGAAGAAGCTTCGCGAGACCCTCACGGGCATTCAGGATGGTGCCCTGGAAGACAAGCACGGCTGGGTCTGCAAGATCGACGTCGACTAGCTCGAATCATAGACAAACTTGCCTGAGAGCCGCCCTTCGGGGCGGCTTTTTCATATCCCCACCTCTTCCGCCCAGACCGTGCGATACCGCTCGGCACAGCTCGCTACCGCTTCGCCCTATGGGCTTCGCTATGCGCTCGCTTGGCGGTGTTCGGTTTATAAACCGAGAATTATAATGAACACCGACGCCATGCAATATCGCACGGTCTGGACGGAAGAGACCGCATTCGAAATCCGTAAGCGCGTTCGAGTTTGCCCCAGATGAATACCAGTATCTTTTCATTCCCGAATCGCTGCATCGCAAAGCCCATGCAAACACTAAACTGCCAAACGAAATCACACCATTACCCATGGTCCCGAAAGGCGAAGCGGTAGCGAGCTGTGCCCAGCAACGCAGCATATCGCGGGCGGTAGAACGAGCGGTAAAAAAAGAGCCACCCTGCCGGGTGGCTCTACAATCGATTGCGCGTATGCGAATCTTATTTATCCCAGGTCTTGGGGTCGACCGTCTGGCCAGCCTTAGCCATGTTACGGAATTCGGAGGCAGCGGTGAACATAACATCGGAAGCGGAATTCAAAGCAGTCTCGCAGGAGTCCTGAATAACGCCGATGATGAAGCCAACGCCGACGACCTGCATAGCGATGTCGTTCGGAATGCCGAACAGCGAGCAAGCCAGCGGAATGAGCAGCAGGGAGCCGCCAGCGACGCCCGAAGCGCCGCACGCAGACACAGCGGCGAGCACCGAGAGAATAACCGCAGTCGGAATGTCGACCGAAATGCCCAGCGTGTTGGCCGCAGCGAGAGCCATAACGGTAATGGTCACGGCAGCGCCGCCCATGTTGATGGTCGCGCCCAGCGGAATGGAAACGCCGTAGGTGTCTTTGTTGAGGTGCAGCTTCTGGCACAGCGTCATGTTCACAGGGATATTCGCGGCGGAGCTACGAGTGAAGAACGCGGTAAGGCCAGACTCACGCAAGCAACGAAGAACGAGCGGGTAGGGGTTCGTCTTGGCAATAACGCCAATCATGATGGGGTAGGCGACAAGCGCGACGAAGAACATGCAGCCCACGAGCACGGCCAAAAGCAAGCCATACTCGGTGAAAATCTCGATGCCGTTAGTGGAAACCGCATCATAAACCAAGCCGAAAATACCGAACGGGGCGAAGCTGATGATCCAGCGCACGACCGTTGCGATAGCGTCGGAGATGTTTGTGAAAACAGCCTTGGTGGCCTCGGTCGCTGCACGCAACGCAACGCCAATCAGAATGCCCCACGCAAGAATGCCCAGGTAATTCGCGTTGGCGAGCGAATCGACAGGGTTCGCGACAACATTCATGAGCAGCGTCTCAAGAACTTCGGTAATGCCCGAAGGCGCCGCCTTCTCGGCGGCCTCAACGCCCGAAAGCGTGAGCTCAATAGGGAACAGCTGAGACGCGATAACCGCAACGAGCGCCGAGATGAACGTGCCGAACACATACATAATGATGATGGTCTTCATCGATCCGTCGGCATGGGTGTTCGCCAAGGCGGCAATAACCAGGAAGAAAACCAGAATAGGAGCCACAGCCTTCAAGGCGCCGACGAACAGGCTGCCAAGAATGGTAATGCCCGCGATGGGCGAAGTGCCATCCATGTTCGGGAAAATGACGCCAAGAATAGCGCCAATGATCAGGAATACGAGGATTCGCTTGATCAGGCTGATATCGTTCCACTTGTTCCACAGGGCTTTCAAGGGGAACTCCTTTCTTCTCGTGTGGTGCGCGTCGGGGCCACTCCTGCTTCGCGTGGCGACCTTCTCTTGATGGAGGGGCTTCGACGAGCGCCTTTTGTTGATTACGAAATGGTAACCGCTTCATCGCGCTAAAGCGATAACTTCCCCACATTACCAGAAATGCGGCGGAATGCGCGGTGCGAGCGGGAGCCAGCGAAATGGGGCGTCTGCGGGTCGCAACATCGCACACATGCGAAGAAGCCGCGACATGTTCGGTTTCTTTCGCCCAAGGCGATTTCGGAAGACCTTGGGGCATGAGGCAAAACCAGGTCGCGGCTTATGCGGAAAGCCGACAAATCGGGCGGCGCAATCGCTCGTTCGCACCGCCCGTCAAAAAGCAAAACTTACGCTGCTTCAGGCGCCTCGACGTCTTTGCCAGCGCCTGGGTCGTTATACACATCCATATTGATGCGCCCGGCCTGCTTGGCGACAACGGTGGTGCACACCGCATCGCCCGTGATGTTCACAGCCGTGCGCGTCATATCGAGAATACGGTCGATGCCCATGATGAGCGCGATGCCCTCGAGCGGCAGACCGACCGAATTGAACACCATCGAAAGCGTGATAAGGCCAACCGAAGGAACGCCAGCCGTTCCGATAGAGGCAAGCGTAGCGGTCGCAATAACCGTGGCGTACTCAACGGGGCCCAGCGGCACGCCGAACAACTGCGCGGTGAACACGACGGCGACGCCCTGCATGATAGACGTGCCATCCATATTGATGGTCGCGCCCAGAGGGATGGTGAACGAAGAAATGCGGCGATCGACGCCCATTTTGCGCTCGAGCGTTTCCATGTTCAGAGGAATAGTCGCATTCGACGTCGCGGTCGAAAACGCGAACGCCATAACGGGGAAGAACTTCTTCAAGAACATAATGGGGCTCACGCGCGCGAGCACCCACAGCATAATCATGTACACGACAAGGCACTGCACCGCGAGCGCAAGCAGCACGCCAAGCATGTATTTCACCATGGGCAAAAACGCCTCAAAGCCCACGTTCGCAAACGTGCGGGAAAGCAGGCAGAACACGCCGATGGGAGCCACATACATAACGACGGAAGTCATCTTCATCATAATGTCGTTGAACTGCTCGAAGAAACGATGCACCGTCTCGACCTTGCGGCCCATAATGGAAATGATGATGCCCACGAACAGCGCGAAGAAGATAACGGCGAGCATATCGCCCGAGGCCAACGCATTAATGGGATTCTTCGGAATAATCGAGAGCAGCGTGTCGGCGACCGTCTGATTGTTGCTTTGCGCCTTATCGAGGCTCGAGGTGTCGCTCACCAAAATGGAGGACATATCGACACCGAGGCCAGGATTGAGCAAGTTGCCCATGCACAAAGCTACGGTAACGGCAAGCGCCGTGGTGCACAGATAGAACAGGAGCGTTTTCACGCCAATCGTGCCGAGCGTCTTCGTATCGCCGATCGATGCCGCGCCGCACACGATGGAGCAGAACACGAGGGGCACGACGAGCATTTGCATAAGGCGTATGAAGCCTTGGCCCACGACATAGAAGATGCCGTTCACGAAAATGTCGTCACGCACGGTTCCCGCAGGAATGGCGTAGTGGAAAATAACGCCGCACACGATGCCGAGCGCGAGCGCGATAAGAATGACCGAGGTAAGGCCCAGCTTGCGCTGCTTCTTGCCGGCGGTTTGGTTTTCGTTGGTCATGGTCGACCTTTCTATGGACTATTCGACGAGCATGCCGTGGGCGCCCAGGTAATTTTTCACATCGTCTTGCCACGAAGGCATGGAATACACGCCAGTAAGGCGCATCATGAGGTTATCGAGCTCAATGCGATAGGCCTCGGCGGGGTCTTGGCGGCCAACGAGCGTCGTAGTGGAAACGCCCGCCAAATCGCACACGTGCTTCGCGAATTCAAAACGGCTGCACAAGCCCTTATCGGCTGCATGGAACGTGCCGAATTCGTCGTACTCGAGCGCGGCGACGATGAACTCGGCCAAGGTGTCGACCGACGTGGGGCTTGCGTATTGGTTCGTGGGCACCTCGACAGTCTGGCCTTCGCGGCACGCTTTCAGCAGACGCGCGATGAGGTCATCTTCGTTAGCCGTATAGACCCAGCTCGAGCGAACGATAATATGGCGAGAGCACAACTCGCGAACCAGGCGTTCGCCCGCTTCTTTCGACTTGCCGTAAATATGTGGAGGCAAGGTTTTGTCGAACTCGTTGATCGGGTGGGCGATAACGCCGGGGAACAGGTCGTCAGTCGAAAGATGCACAAGCGTTGCGGCGGAACTCGTCGCAGCGATGGCCAAATTGCGCGCACCGAGCGCGTTGACCTTGTAAGCCAAATCGGGGTTCGCCTCGGCATCTTCCTTACGCGCCATGGCAGCGCAGTTGATGATGACCTCGGGGCGATAGGTGTCGGCATGCTGCACGACCGTGGTGAGGTCGGTAATGTCGACTTCAATGTCGGTCGGAATGATGGTGTAGCGCGAGTGGTCGAGCTTGTGCTCAATGGCGCGGCCCAATCGCCCGCTTGCGCCGGCGATCCACACGACCGTCTTAGGTTCAATGAACATGGGAATCCTTCCATATGATTTGGAAACCGGAAAAGTATACGCCACTTTTGCACACTAAAGCGCTTCAGTGGAAAATTTCTCTGTCCAGCTAAGGCCAACCCAGTCCTCGGCGCAAAGCGAATGGAAAATCGCGCGCAAACGTGTTGCACATCGCACCTGACATTTGCCTAACTTTCGCGCGCTTGAGCGCCGCGGCCCTCTATGAAGTGAAATAATACAGGGTGAAAAGGAGGGCACTATGGTAGAGAACAGCCTGCGAGATAAACGCATTCTGGTGGTCGATGACGAACCCCAACTTCGCCATATGATCGTGGACGTGCTTCGCGCCGAGGGGTTTTGCGCGATTTCGCAAGCCGGATCGGTCATGGAGGCGCTTGCGGTATTCCGCGAAACAAGCCCCCAGCTTGCGCTGCTCGATGTCATGCTGCCCGATGGCGACGGCTTTACGCTGTGCGAATATCTGCGGTCCCTTTCCGCGGGCGCGCCGTTGCCCGTGATGTTCCTCACTGCGAAAAACGAGACCGAAGATCGCCTCGCAGGATTGCGCACGGGCGCCGACGACTACATCCCGAAGCCATTTTCGCCTCAGGAGCTCGTGCTACGGGTATGCGCCGTGCTTCGTCGCTGCTATCCTGCCCAGCCCGATACGCTTCACCTTGCAGCGTGCACGCTTGATTTGTCGAACGCGGAAGCAATTCGCCCAAACGGCGAACGCGTATCGCTCACCGTGAAAGAGCGCGAGATTCTCACGGCGCTCGCGCGCAATGCGAACCGCATCGTCACGAGCGAAGCGTTGTGCGAAGCCGCTTGGGGCGACAGCTTCGGGTATGGACAATCGCTCATGACGCACGTGCGCCGCATTCGAGAGAAAATCGAGGCCGACCCCTCGCATCCCGCTTCACTCGTCACGGCGAAGGGTCTTGGGTACAAGCTTATTGTGCAGGGGTAACTCATGGGAGCCTTCAAGAAAAAAGCCCCGACGCCCACCCGCGATGCGGCCGCCCAATGGCGCATCAACCGCGCACGCCGCCAAAGCTTCGCGCCTGCGTATTTCGCGAAGCAGGCCTTCCTATTCATCGGCCTTACGATGATGGTGTTTTTCATCGACATAGCGGCGTATATCGTTTTCCAATTCGCGATTTACAACAATCCCGATTACGACGGGTCGCCCACCAGCACGACTTTCGAAGTCACCGAAAACCTTACGGCAGCCGAGGACGAAAGCGGCGCGGCAGTCTACGAGCTTCCTGACAACACGGCTTCGTGGCTCGACCAGCAAAATGCCTGGGCGATGCTCGTGGGAAATGACGGGGAAGTTCTCTGGAACCACAATGCGCCCCCAGAAATCGCGAATCACACCTATACCCAAAACGACATCGCAAATGCCGCGCGCACGTTCTATCTCGAAAACTACCCAGCATTCTTCGGAACAAGCCGTGACGATGGCACCATTATCGTGGGGTACCCCACAGACAAATACGTTGCGTTTCCCGTCAAATACCTAGGAAACCGCGAGTTCGTCGGACTCTTCATTTTGGGAATTGTCCTTATCTACCTCGACGCGCTCATCTTCTTTATGGTGTATAGCCTATCCAGGCGCCGTATGCTCAAGGCGATCACGCCCGCCGTAGAAGCCCTTGACGATTTGGCTCATGGGGTCCCAACGCATATGGAAATGAAAGGGCCCCTGGCCGATATCGCCGAGAGCGTCAATGCCGCAAGCACAATCATCCAGCACAAAGACGAAGCCCGCAAGCGGTGGGTCTCGGGCGTAAGCCACGACGTGCGCACGCCGCTCGCCATCTCAATGGGGCACGCCGAGCGCATCGCGAACGCGGCGAACGCCCCGGCCGAGGTAAGGGAGTCAGGCGAAGTCATCGTTCGCCAAAACGAACGCATTCGCGACTTAGTCGAAGACCTCAATATCGTCTCGAAGCTCGAGTATGATTCGCAGCCCATGAATATCGAGGCTATTCAGGTAGTTCCTTTCGCCCGCGGCATTGTGGCCGATTACCTTAACGCCGGCATCGATGCGCAATACGAGCTCGAGTTCTTTGACACGCCGGCGGTGCAAGAATGCACTATACAGGCCGATGAGCGCCTGTTGCGTCGAGCCGTGCGAAATCTCATCGACAACGCGATGCGGCACAATGGCGAAGGGTGCAAGATCGCGCTCTCGCTCGACGTCGAGCCTTCAAGCATGCTCGCCATCACGGTCGCCGACAACGGACGCGGCTGCGATACGTCGCGTATGGCCGCCCTCATGTCGCAAGCATCAACGCCCGATGCGAGCTACGACGCCCATGGCTTGGGACTCACGCTCGTGAGCCGCATTTCAATTATGCATGGCGGATACGTGTCGTTCGCAAGCGAGCCTAGACGAGGATTCACCGCGACCATGCGCATACCTACCGCAATGCCGCAGAGCGAGCCGTCGCAACGCGAAAAGCGAGAAAGTCAGGCAAACGTAAGGTAGGCGCAAGGGCGCCGAAAGAAGCGTTTCGTACCTTTGGATTATCAGGTAAACCGAAGGAAGGAAATGCCATGGGCCATGTGCTTGAGGTCGACAACGTCGTAAAGCAATACGGAAAATCGAGGAAGGGATCGGGGGCGGCAACCCTCGCGCTCGCGGGAGTTAGCTTCTTCGTCGACGCGGGAGAATTCGTCGCCATCATGGGCCCTTCGGGGTCGGGCAAGTCGACGCTGCTCAACTGCATCTCGACGATCGATGCCCCGACCTCGGGATCGATTCGCGTCGCCGGACGAGACGTCACGAAAATGCGCGGGGGAGAACTCGCGAAATTCCGCCGCGACCAGCTCGGCTTTGTGTTTCAAGATTCGAATCTACTTGATACCCTCACCGTGCGCGAGAATATCTCGCTCGCACTCACCATTCAAAAGAAACCGACGAGCGAAATACCTCCCATGGTCGATGAAATCGCGACGAGGCTCGGCATCGCAGAGATTCTGGAGCAATATCCCTACCAAATCTCGGGCGGCCAAAAACAGCGCGCCGCGGCAGCGCGCGCGGTCATCACGAAGCCAAGCCTCGTATTAGCCGATGAGCCCACAGGCGCGCTCGATTCGAAATCGTCCAAGCAGCTGCTCGAAACGTTTTCAACGCTCAACCGCATGGGCTCGACGCTTGCCATGGTGACCCACGACGCTTTCGCGGCAAGCTGGTGTTCGCGCATCATCTTCATTCGCGACGGCGCGCTCTATGGCCAAATCCAGCGAGGCGCGCTCAATCGCACGCAATTCTTCGAGACCATCGTCGCAGCAACCACACACATGGAGAGCGAGGCCGCCAATGCTCGTTAAGCTCGCCTTCGCGAACGTGCGCAAATCGGCGCGCGATTTCGCCGTCTACTTCTTCACGCTCGTGCTGGGCGTAGCGGTTTTCTACGCGTTCAA
>CAKUEV010000022.1 GCA_934646845.1 uncultured Slackia sp. | reverse complement strand
CCGTAGGGCAAGCTCGCACGATTCTCGAATGCGTTGAAGAGGCGCGCATTGAGCAACGCGAATTCAGTTGCGATGTGCTTGTGCCCAACCGCTTCGAGTTCGCCGAAGCATTTCCTGAAATCCCCTGCGACCACGCCTCCATAGAAGACTACCTGCGCTTCACGTTGAAAGGAATCGCACAATGAAAGCGGCCTTGAAATCGGAACTTGCCATTTTGGGCACCTTCATGCCGGCGTTCGCCGTGATGCTCGTGCCCATTTGCGTCATTATGGCATTTGCCATAGGCAATTGCATTTCGGCAGTTGCCTGTGTGAGCGCCATGGCTCCCATGATCCTTATGTTTTCGCTCACCTCATATGACGACCAAAACGGATGGAAGCGCTACCGCGCATCGCTGCCCTTCTCGCGCCGCGATGTTGTTGCCGCGCGATATGGATCGATTCTTCTCACGTCCCTCGCCACTGCGGCATGCGCCGCGGCGCTTGGCGTCGCGATTAACGCCATTCTTCCTTCGCTCATCCATGATTTCGAAACGATGCCGACGATCGAGATAGCGGCAGGGTCATATACCGCGACCTTCTCGGTGATTGTCATGGTCGCCATAGGCGAGCCGTTCCTCGTCAAATTCGGGGCCACAAAGGGCGTTCGCTATCTCATGTGCTTCATCGTTCTTGCGGGCTGCGTCTGTTTCGCGATTGCGGGGCAGGCACTCGACCCCGTGCTGCTTGAAAGCTTCGGCACCTGGGCCGATGCCCACCTAAGCCTTCTGTTCGTTTCGCTGACCGTCGTATCGCTTGCGCTCTTCGCTGCGAGTTGCGCCATAAGCACGGCGATTTACCAGCGAAAAGACCTCTAGCGATTTGCGGCGAAGCAAACCAACCCCAACCCGACAACCCTATTCGACCCCTCACGCAAAAAGGCGAGCCGTTCGAAACGACTCGCCTTTCCTTATGGGCGTCGCATTGTCGCGATTTTGCCCGCCGCCACGCACGAAGCGAGAAGCGGCAGGCACGCTTACTTTCGCATGTTCCGCCTTGCCTTCATCGCCAAGAGCGCCGATGCGGCCACGAGCATCACAACCGTCGCAACGAGCCCCACCGTTGGGGCTTTATAGCCCACGAACATCACGCCAATGCCAAACACCGCCATGCCCGCGCAAAGCACCGAGAGCCACCTTTCGTAGAGACGCGTCTCCGAGGTGATCCCTTGCCCACCGGCGGCACTCCCGCGTTCTTCAACGTCGCACCAGCGTCCTTGGGCGACACCCCTCTTGCTCGCCATGCCGCCCATTTAAGCCACATCCTCTTCAGCAAGGCGACCGCTGAACACGCGATAGGCAATCACGTGGTACACCAGCACCAACGGAACGCCGATGCAGGCAATGCCCGTCATCCATGCGAGCGACGTGTCAGACGAGGCGGCGTTCATGAGCGTGATGGACTCGCCCACGCTGCCGGGCGCCGCGACGACCAGGTTCGGGAACAACGACACCGCAGCCAATGCCACCAAACATGCCGCCGCGACCGATTGCAGAACAAAGGCGGCCAAATCGTTGCCCTTTTTCGCCTGCAGAATCGACACCGCAATACACGCGACGAACGCGATGGCGAAAACCACACCCGCGCCCAGCATGCCCGAGGCGAACTGCGGTTTCACCACGGCAAACGCAAGCACGGTCGCCACCGCGAACAGCGCGAGGGCCACGACGTGCCACACGCGGCGCTGCGTTTCCGCACGCTCATGCACCGCGCTCGCGCGTTCGGTCTTCAGCGCCACCCACGCAGCGCCCGCCGCCATGCACATCGCAAAACCCAGCGCGCCAACGACGAGCGTAAACGGCGAAAGCAAGCCAAGCAGCGGCACGCCCGCATAGTCGCCGTTCGCCGCAAGCGGCACGCCGGCGATCACGTTGCCGAGCGCCACGCCCAGCAGCAGAGCCGGCAAAAACGAGCCGACCGTGAAGCATGCATCCCACACGCGGCCCCATTTCGGGTCGTGCGCGCCAAACTCAAGCGACACCGCGCGCACGATCAGGCCAAAGAGCACGAGCATGACTGCCAGGTAAAACCCCGAAAACGTCGTGGCGTACGCCGCGGGAAACGCGGCAAACAGCGCGCCGCCCGCCGTGAGCAACCACACCTCGTTACCATCCCACACAGGCCCGATGCTGCGCCGCACAAGGGCGCGCTCGGCATCGGTTTTAGCAAGTGCGCGATAGAGCACGCCCACGCCCAAATCGAACCCATCGAGCACGAAATAGCCCGCGATAAGAACGAATATCAGGAAGAACCACAGTACAGCGAGAGCGCTCATCGCTATTCACCATCCTTTGCGTCAAGGGCCTTCGCAGCAGACGCTGCCTGCGCAGTGTCTTCAACAGCCGCAACGGTATCGACGGGGCCGCGCTTAATGAAGTGCGAAATCACACGCACCCAGCCAATGAACAGGAACACATACACCACCGCGAACAGAGCAAGCGTAAGCAGCAGCTCAGGCGCCGATACCGCCTGCGAAATGGCGTTGTTAGTAAGAAGGCTCACGCCATCGGGGCCCGACGTCGACGGATACACGACCCAGGGCTGGCGACCGACTTCGGCGGTAATCCAGCCAACTTGAATGGCGATAAACGGGAACAAGGGAGATGCGACAAGGAGCTTCTGCAGCCAGCGCATGTTCGCGATGCGCCCGCCGCGCAGCGAGAACGCAATCGCGAGAATCGCGGTGACCATAATGAGGCCATACATCGCGACCATCAGGTGATACGACTGGAACACCAGATTAACCGGCATGTCGGCGACGTTCATTTCGCCATACTTTTCGGTTTCGGCGAGCGAATTGAGGCCGGCATATTCGGTATTCCACGTGCCCGTCGCCAAGAAGCTCGTGCCGCCAGGAATCGCGAACGGGGTAATGACCTGCTGGCTTTCTTCGTCAACCCAGCCGAAAGCGTACAGCAGCGGCACCTCGTCGTTATACATGCCTTCCATCATGGCCAGCTTCGTGGGCTGCTCTTCCGAAACCTCCACCGCCGAAGCGTGGGCCGTTACGATCATCGCGCACGATGCCACGATGCCCACCACGGCGCCAATGCGCACGGTTTTCATCGCGAAATCGGAGTACTTGCCTTTCAGCAAATACCACGCCCCAACCGCCATGGACACGAATGCGCCCAAAATGAGCAGCGCCACGATCACGTGCGTATAACGCGGCAGAGTCGAGGGATTGAAGGCCGCCGCAAGGAAATCGGTGATAACGGCCTTCGAGCCATCGCTCGCGAGCTCGGCGCCAGCCGGCGTTTGCATCCACGAATTGGCAATCAGAATCCACAGCGCGCTCAGGCACGAACCAGCCCACACAAGCCATGCCGACACGGTATAGAACTTAGGCGACACCTTCTTTTCGCCAAAGAGAAGAACGCCAAGGAAGACCGATTCCAAGAAGAAGGCGAACAGGGCCTCGGCGGCGAGCGGCGCACCGAAAATGTCGCCCACGAAGCGCGAGTAATCGGCCCAGTTGGTTCCGAAGGAGAACTCCATGGTGATGCCCGTCGCAACGCCAATCGCGAACGTCGCCGTGAAGATGCGCACCCAGAAATGCATGGCCGCGCCATCTTTTTCGTCGCGGCTTCGATAATACTTCGTCGCGAAAATCGCCGTGATAAGGCCCAAGCCTATCGAAAGCGGAACGAATATGAAATGGTAGGCCACCGTTACCGCGAACTGAATTCGCGAGAGCAGCGCCACGTCAAACAACGCGTCCATTTCCTTACCCCCTTGTGTCGTTGCTTTTATGTTACCAACTAGGTAGCATATTAGACCGAACGAAAGGAAAATGGAATACTAATTAGGAATTTATATCGTTAATTTTAGCGAGGACGAAGCGGCAAAAGAAAACCGCCCTTTATGGCGGTCCTCTTCTGTATGGATTGCGGTAAAAGACGAGTTCGAGGGGAGCGCTCTTGGCTCCGATTGCGCGCCGCCAGGCGACGCACTTAAGTTGCGCAGCCGCGCGCGTATGCAGCGGCGACTCCAAATGACAGCAAAGGTGCCTAAGCGGCAGCAACGGCGCACCACGAGTTCGCGGCATGCACATCGACGTTCGAGTGCCGCGAATGACACCCCAACGGCGCATGCGACGTTCACTTCGACGCACGCACCTCAGGTTCGCGGCACACGGCCTATGCTTGATAGACGGCCTTCACCAGATATTCTACGTTGCCCTCGGCGCCCTTGATGGGGCTTTCCACCGCACCCTCAATCGAGAAGCCCACAGCAGCGAAAGCGTCAGAAACTTCTTTCACAACACGCAGTCGAACCGATTCGTCGCGCACGATTCCGCGGTCGGTTTCGTCATGGGCGCTTTCGAACTGGGGTTTCACGAGCAGCAAACACACCGTGCCAGGCGCGCACAGTGCAGCGAATACGTCGGCCAATCCGGCCAGGCCAATGAACGACAAATCGGCGACGACGATATCGAACGGCGCGCCAAGCTCGGCAGGAACGGCCGTTTTGATATTTGTGCGCTCGAACACGCGTACTCGTTCATCTTCGCGAAGCTTCCACGCGAGTTGTCCGTAGTTCACGTCGACACACGCGACTTCAGCGGCGCCCGCCTGAAGCAGACAGTCGGTAAAACCGCCCGTCGACGAACCAACATCGATGCAGCGCGCTCCGCGCACATCTTGGGCAAACGCATCGAGCGCCCCTTGGAGCTTATGCCCGCCACGGCTCACATAAGCACGACGATTGCGCACGAACACATCGGCATCGGGGTTCACCAATACCGCGGCGCTTGTGGGATACACGTCATTCGCGCGCACCTCATGTGCGAGAACCGCGCGCAACGCTTCGCCCCTATCGGCGAAGTAGCCGCGCTCAACGAGCAAATCGTCCAAGCGGATTTTCTTCTGTTTCGTTTTTTTGGATTGCGGCGCGCCTGGCTGCGCAGTTTTCTTCGCCACGCCTACAGCTCCGCATATTTCTCGCGAATGCGGGCGGCCATGCCTTCGGCATCGATGCCGAGCATATGGTGCAGCTGCGACACCTTGCCCTGCTCAACGAATTCGTCAGGAATGCCAAACGTGAGCACAGGCGGCACCTGCGCCGGCGGGTTTGCGGCAAGAGCCTCCAAAATGCCCTCGCCAATGCCGCCTTCAATGGCACCTTCTTCGGCCGTGCACACGAGCTTGCATTCGATCGCTGCCTTGCGAACCGCTTCTTCGTCAAACGGCTTAATCCAACGCATATCGACGACGCGCACGGAAATGCCTTCCTTGGCAAGGATATCGGCGGCGCCTTCCGCCTCTTGAACCATGCGGCCGAACGCGAGAATAGCCACGTCGGAGCCTTCACGCGTCGTGCAAGATTTGCCCTCTTCAAGCACCTGGGGCGCAGTGGGAAGTTCAACGCCCCGCGCTTCGCCGCGCGGCCAACGAAGAATAACCGGGCCTTCGAGCACCAAAGCCGTATGGAGCATATGCACAAGCTCGGCCTCGTCGGAAGGGGCCATCATGCGAACGCCGGGGACCATGCGGCCATATGCAATATCGAACACGCCATGGTGCGTGGGGCCATCGTCGCCCACAAGCCCTGCGCGATCGAGGCAAAACACTACATTGGTATCCGCAAGGGCATTATTGATTACGAGCTGATCAAACGCGCGCTGCATGAACGTCGAGTAAATGCACACGACGGGCTTTTTCCCACCAAGCGCCAAGCCGCTCGCAAGCGCGACGGCATGTTCCTCGGCGATACCCGTATCAATAAAGCGCTTCGGGAATTTCTCGGAAAACGCGGCAAGACCCGTGCCGTCTTTCATGGCGGCGGTAATGGCAACAATATCGTGGTCGCGCTCAGCTTCAGCGACAATAGCCTTCGAGAACACGCTCGTATACTTCGGCGCGGAGCTTGAACCCTTCTTCACTTCGCCCGTCGCGATGTCATATGGTCCAATGCCATGGAATTTGCTGGGGTTCTCTTCGGCGGGACCGTAGCCCTTGCCCTTCTTGGTAACCACGTGCAGAAGCGTGGGGCCATCGGCCTCGAGACACACGCGCAACGCGCGCTTGAGCGCGGCAATGTCGTGGCCGGGGATAGGGGCCGTGCACGTGATGCCGAGCTTTTCGAAGAGCATTTCGCCCGGAATGACCATTTGTTTGAAAGAATCTTTCGCGTTGCGGCCCAAATCAACCAGGCCGCGACCAAGCGGACCGCTTGCTTCGAGCGCGCTTTGCACCGAATCGCGCGTGCGCGTGTATTCGCGGCTTGCGCGCTTCTCGCCCAAATAGCGGGCAAGCGCGCCCACGTTGCGCGAAATCGACATCTCGTTGTCGTTCAGAATAATGACCATGGGCGTTTGCAGCTGGCCCAGCTGATTGAGGGCCTCAAACGCCATGCCGCCCGAAAGCGACGCGTCGCCAATGATGGTGACGATTTTCTCATCGCCGCCGTTCAAGTCGCGCGCCATGGCGAGGCCCAGCACCACCGAAACGGAATCGGAGGCATGTCCGGAAGGATGAACGTCGTATTCGCTTTCGCTTGCCTTCGGAAAGCCCGACATGCCGCCGAACTGGCGCAAGGTGTCGAACTCGCCCAGGCGGCCCGTTACGAGCTTGTGAGCATACGACTGGTGCCCCACATCGAAAAGCAGCTTATCGTGCGGGCAATCGAGCACGCTGTGGCATGCAAGAATGAGTTCGACCACGCCAAGGCTCGGCGCCACATGGCCGCCCGTCTTCGACGTGGTCGTGATAATTTGCTCGCGAATTTCCGACGCGAGTATGGAAAGCTCCTCATTGGTGAGGAGCTTTAAGTCCGCGGGGGACGAAATCATATCGAGAATGCGATGGCTCTCCATTAAGGAACTCCCAATCTCCGTATTCGAATTCGGCACCTCGCGGATGCCTTGCGACTAGCGCTGCGGCGAGCCCTCCGAAGAGGGCGCATCGCTATCGGAGGCGTCAAGCGTTTCGAGCAGTTCGGTCGCCTTCATGCCCAGCTTCACGGCCTCGTCGTACAAATCGAGCGCCGCATCGAGCGGCATATCGTCGCCGCGCACCTGCGTCGCGATTTCATCGAGACGATCGCGAATCTGCGTGAACGCCTCGCGATCGAGCGATTCCAAACCCATAGCGAGCCTTACTCGGCGCTTTCGGCCGAATCGGCTTCGGCGGGCTTAAAGTCGGAAAGAATGCCCATCGTGGGAATCTCGGCGGGCGCAACTTCGGCGGCGCCTTCAGAGGCCTCCTCAGCTGGAGCCTCCACGGCGGCACCCTGTTCGCTTTCAGACAAACGAGCCAGGCGGCCCAAAATGCCATTCACGAAGCGATGGGAATCGTCTTCGCCGCCAAACGCCTTGGCGAGCTCAACAGCCTCGTTGATGGCGACAGACTGCGGAACGTCGTCAACGTAGCGCATCTCGTAGACAGCGAGGCGCAGAACGGAGCGGTCGACCACGGGCATGCGGTCGATGGCCCAGTTTTGCGAGCTTTCGCCAATCGCGCGGTCGAGCTCGGCGCGATGCGCGGAAACGCCGCACACCAATTCGCGCGCATATTCATTCGCCTTGGCCTCTTCAGGAACCAAGCCTTCGTCGACCAGCTTGTCGGCGGGCACGCCAGTGATTTCACTTTGATACAGAATCTGCACCGCAGCGCGACGTGCAAGAATTCGTTTAGATACGTTGCTCATGCGAACTGGAACCTTGCTAACTAGTTATTGAAACGGATGCCGTCGACATACACATCGACCGACGACACGGTGAAACCGACCTGCGTTGCCACAGCATCGGCGACGGTTTGGCGAACGGCTTCGGCAACCTGCGGAATGGGCTTGCCGTAGAAGACGTCGATATGCACAGCGACGTCGACGCCCTGCTCTTCGTTCATGCTCACATCGATACCCTGGCCAGCCGGCTTTGCGGCGAAGCGGGAACGCAGGCCCGTGAACGTAGACGAGCCAACGCTGGCAACGCCCTCAACTTCTTTGGCCGCGATCGCGACGATGGTTTCCATGACTCCGGGGGCCAGCCCCAGTCCGTCGACATACAGCTCTTCGCTCATGGCGCAATCCTTTCGGCCGATTGATTCATATAGGCAACCTAGAATTGTACTCCAATTCGCGCGCATTCACGGTAAGACCGCAAGAACGCAGGCAGAGACACATTCGCACCAAAATCAGTGGAGGCGGCCTGGCGAACGCAGTTCGGGCGAAGCCAAAGCAACGCGCGCTTCGGCACGCAAGTCAAAGGCCGAACCCGAAATGCGCCCCCATGACCGCTTGCAGCGTCGGCAACTTACGTCGTTCGCCAGAACGGCGAAACCTTAGAACATCGCCTTGATGCCGATAAGAACGAGCACCACGCCGCCGACGATTTGCGCGCGGTCACCCAGCAAATGGCCGAAGCGCTTTCCGATGGCCAACGCCACAATGCAGCAGAGGAGCGTCGTAACGCCGATGATGCTTACCGCGGGCGCTACGGCAACGCTCACCGCGCGCAGGCTCACGCCCACGGCGAACGCGTCGATGCTCGTGGCCACGGCCTGCACCAAAATCACTTTGGGCGTCAGCGCGTTGGCGTCTTCGGAAACTTCCTCTTCCCCATCGTCGTCGCCGCGCAGGGCGCACACGCCTTCTTTGATCATATTTCCGCCGATAAAGCCAAGAATCACCAGCGTGATGATGCCCGAGTACGTTTCGATGAAGTCGCCCACAACGCCACCAAGGAAATAGCCGAGCAGCGGCATTCCCGCCTGGAAGGCGCCGAACGCGACCGGCAGCGCGAGCAAGCGCGCACGCGAGGCGTTCGGATAGCAGAAAACGTTCGAGATGGTTACGGCGAAGGCGTCCATAGACAACGCAAGGCCCAGAAGGACGATCTCTACGATGCTCATGTTCAATTGTTCTTTCGAATAGGCTCCCGGGCGCGCGATAAGAACTCGCGAGGAACTGCCCGATTGCAGCGTACAGGCCACCCCGCCTGCCGCCCGCAGCAAATGATTGCCGCGATTTTACCACCCAGTGCCCCGAAATGCGAAAACTCCACCCGTTGCCCGAACGCAACAGGTGGAGCCGAAAAATGGGACACTTGCTCCTAGAGCAAGTGTCCCAATGTGTTAAATACTCCGAGCGTTTAACAGATTTACACCAACGCCACCGGCAGCGCCGCAACCACGATAAGGAAGCGGAGCAGGAAGCCACCGATAAGCACGCCCGCATCGGCCACAGCGCCAATGTAGTGTGCCTTGGGGGTTTCCTCAAAGCCGGGCTTCGAGATGAACAAAAGCCACGTCTCAACCGCAGTAGGCGCAACCAGGCCAACCACGATGAAACCAAGCCAGAACAAAACCGCCCAGTTGCCGCACACGAGGCTCATCACCGACTCGAAACCGGCAACGGAGTTGTAGCTCGTGATGAAGCACAGCGAAGCCACCAACACAAGTTCGATAATCGGGAAGCAGTAGTGGAACTTCTTCAACACTCCCACGCTATCGAATTCCTTGGGGAACTTCAGGCCGCCCACAAGCAGCACCGAAGACATGCCCGTGGAAACCGCCGAAACCAAGAACAGAATCGGCAGCAGCGCGTTGTTCCACAGAGGGAACGTCTGGCACACGCCGAGCAGCGCGCCGGTGTATGCGCCTACGCACACCGCGAACACCGAACCCGCGATTTCAAGCCACGCAGGCACCTGCTTCTTCAAGCAATCGAGCAGAAGCGTGACAAGCGCGATGATCACGAATGCCGCCAGGAACACAACGCCCCAGGTCATAACCGAGCACGGATTATGCAAAAGCAGCGCGAAACGCAGCGGATTGTGCAAACCGGCTTCAGCGTCGAACATCAGCAAGAACAAGCCGATGATAACGACCACGGGAGCAATGATGTGGCCGGCGAAGCGCATGCCGCGCGCTTCAGGATGCTTCCAGCGCAAGAACGCCGAAGTAATGAAGGCGCCGCCGCCCAAGCCTGCAAGGAAGAGGTACCACGCAATAGGTGCGCCCCAAACTGGTTCAAATGACATGTTCGCCCACCTACCTTACGTAGAAAATCTTGGACTTGGTCGCATCGCCCAAAAGCGGGGTCGCATGCGTCGCGGCAAGAACCTTGGACACTTCCGAATCGGGGTCGTCCAAATCGCCGAACACACGCACGCCTGCCGGGCACGCGGTCACGCACGTCGACATCTCGGTGCCATTGAGCGCGCTCACGGTGCAGAAACGGCATTTGTCGACTGCGCCCGTGCGCTCGTCAACCACACGCGCCTGGTAAGGGCACGCGGCCATGCAGTATTTGCAACCAATGCAGCGACCGTGATCGATGCACACGATGCCGTCTTCGTTGGTATACGTCGCGCCGGTGGGGCAAACCGCCTGGCACGGCGCATCTTCGCAATGCATGCACTGCGAAGGGACCACTTGCAAAGAAGCCGTCGGGTACACGCCCGTCTCGACTTCAGAAAACTTCACGAACGGCATGCTCGAAAGCAAATCGTTCTGATTCTGACACGCCAAGCGACAGGCGCCGCAGCCGATGCACTTGGTCGTGTCGATCACCATTCCGTATCGGGCCATAGCTTATGCACCGACCTTCCTGATCTCGACGGGCACCTCGCATACCATGCCCGCGCCGGTCGCAGCGTCGCTTGCGCGCGGCACGATGTCCCACACGCTTACGCCATAGCCGGCTGCCTGCGCCATTTCCTTCGATTCAATGCCATAGTGAGGCGGCACGTACACCGCTTCGGGATTGATGAGGCTCGTCACGCGGACCTTCACGCGAATCTTGCCCGTGGAGGTGGAAAGCTCAGCCTCATCGCCATCGGCGATGCCGAAGTTTGCCGCCGTCTGCGGGTTGAGCCATGCGCGCTCCGCGCCGGAATCTTTCGCGAGCGCCGCAATTTTGTCGGCGTCGGCGGTGTAGGTGCGCGTCTGCATGCTCTGGGCGCCCGTAATAAGACGCGGCATATGGTCGTTCGGCGCAACCGCAGGATCGGCGTACTGAGGAGTGCGAGCCAAACCGGCCTTCTCGAACGCATCGCTTGCGAACGGAATCTTGCCCGATTCGGTGCCAATGGCAGGCGCGTCGCCCGCAAGCACCGAGGCGCCCGCAATGGAGCAGCACGCGGTGTCGTTCAGGCCGCCGAGCGTAATGCCATAGGCCTTGCAGAAGGCATTGTTGACATCATCGAGCTCAAAGGCGAAATCGTCGCCCTTGCCGCATGCCTTCGCCAGATCGGTGAAAATCTGGTAGATGGCGCGAGCCTCGCCCGCGGGAGCCACGGCCTGGTTGCGCTTTTCGGCAACCGACCACTCGGCAGCAACGGGGGCAACGACGCTTTCGACCTCGAGATAGGTCGCGGCGGGAAGCACGTAATCGGCCTTCTGCGCGGTTTCGGTAAGCACCGAATCGATGGCGACCTTGAAGCCAATGCCAGAAAGGTCTTCTGCAACTTTGGCGGAATCGGCCCAGTCGGCAGCGGGGTCGCACTCGACGAACAGCGCCACATCGGCACCGCCCTTGGCGGCAGCGCCCAAAGCCTCCTGGCAGCTCGCAACGCCCAGTTCGCCAGCCTGAGCAATGCCGTCGCCAGAAGCGGAAACCTTCGTGAACGGAGCGCTCTCGAAAACGCTTTCGTCCACAGCGGGAACCTTCGCCAGAAACATGCCGCCCGTCTGGTTCACGGCGCCGAGCATGGCGTTGAGCAGAACCGCGCAACGAACCGTCTCGAGGCTCGTCGCGTAGCCGCAGCCAAGTAGCGCGCCCGGACGAACGTCAACGTGGCAATGCGGGGCGGCCTTCACGAGGCCACGCGCCGCGGAATAAATCGTGTCAATCGGCACGCCGCACTTCTCGGAAGCCCATTCCGGCGTGTACTGGAGCATCGCAGTGCGGAATTCTTCGAAGCCCTCGCCGTATTGTTCAACGAAGCTCGCGTCGAAGTCGAGCTTCTTGGCGATATCGCCCATAATGCCCAGCAAAAACGCCAGCTCATAACCGGGACGCACAGCAACCCATTCATCGGCGAGCATATCGGCGCCAGCGTTGCGCGGGTCGACGGCCATCACATAGCCACCGTTTTCGCGAACTTTCTGGAACTCCTTGACCTCGACCGGGCGCACCGTTTCATCGCCGCTCGCGTCGAGCAGCACGATATATTCGGCGTTGGCCGTGTCGAACACCGGTGTCGTGCCCAAAAGGGCCTCGTACGCAGCATCGATATTGGCATTGGTAAGCGCAGAGTCGTCATAATAGTTCGGCGAACCGACAGAAGCCATGAAGCGCTTCGCATACCACGCATCAGTTGCGCGGCCATCTTGGAACAGCGCTACCTTGCTGCCCGCGCCCGTAATGTGGCTGGCGATGTCAGAAAGAGCATCGTCCCAGCTCACCTTGGTAAAGCCACCTTTGCCGTCGGCCTTCATGGGCTCGGTCACGCGATCTTCGGAAGTCGTGAGCGAAGGCAGGCCCTGGCCACGGCCGCACATATATCCGCCAGAATGCGGATGGCCCTCGGCGCCCATAAAGCGCCACAGTTTTCCACCGCGCACCCAAGCTTCGATGCCGCACTTATTCGCACAGCCAGCGCACAGCGTCGCTTTGGTGTACGTAACCGAGGCATCTGAGCTTAGGGGCTCAGTTTGCGAGGAAGAACAACCCGTCGAGGTGCCGATTGCGGCCAATGCCGCGCAGCTGGCACCCGCGGCGAGGAATCCTCGCCTCGTCATCATGCTATCCATGATGTGTCCTTTCTCAAGCAAGTCAAATTGGTCGCGAGGTTAAGCCTCGGGGAACAAGGTCGACGTACGAACGATGCCCTTGTCGATCGCCTCTTGGGCGATGTCTTGCCAATCGACAAACTTGATGGCCCCGTTGGGGCACTGCACGGCGCAACGGCCGCACGCGATGCACTTCGTGGATTTGCCAATAACCGGGTCGATTTGCGGCATGTTCCACGGGCAAGCCTCGTGGCACAATCCGCAACCGATGCATTTATCGGTATCGACCACGCGCGCGCCGGTCTCGGGATCGGCGTAGATGGCATGCACCGGACAGTTCTTCATGCAAGCCGCATCTTTGCACTGCTTGCAATGCTCAACGGTGAACTGGCAGTTGCGATAGATTCCGTCGGGGCCGTTTGAGCCCTCGCCGAAGTTATAGTTCGGCCACACGCGCACACGCGCGGTGGTCTGGCATACGCGACCGTCGTTGCGCAGCGAGCACATCATTTCGCAACGCTGGCAGCCCGAGCAACGGGCACGGTCGGTAACAATAAGCTTAGTAGGTGTGACGTTCACAGCCACGCGGCCGCTCGCAATAGTGTCTTCGAAGACGCCCCATTTCGCCAATGCGCCACCGGCGATAAGGCCAACAAGACCAACGCCAATGCCTCCGGCGACTACCTGGCGGCGAGTGAAGCCCTTGGGCGATTCCTTAGCTGCAGTTTCGGTCTGCGGCTCTTCAGGCAGGATCGCTTCCCCCTTCTTCTCGTCCATCGAGAGTTCCTCCTTTTTGCACTTCTCTTCGATTGACGCACGATTCCTTGCACGCTTCGCACGAATTGCATAATGGATGACGCCGCATGTGCCCTGTCCCCTGAAGGGGGATAAAAAGCCAGGTAAGGGAACAATACCCTGCAACAGGGTACAAACAGGGCACGGCTTGGGGCACACTGCATTCGACCACTAAAAGGGGGTCAATCGCACACATGTCCTCGCACGCACGCTTCAATGTCAAAGCAAAGACTTGGAGAAAGACATGGCAACTGAAAATGTCTCCTATGGTTGGCAGGGCAAGATTGCCCGAGTGAATCTGACCACGGGAGAAATCACCACCCAGTCCACCGACCCATACAAGTATTTCCTGGGCGGCATGGGCCTTGCTAACAAAATTATGTATGACGAAGTTCCCGAGGGCACCGATCCGTTCAGCCCCGAGAGCAAGGTCGTCATGGCCGTGGGCCCGCTCACCGCATCGGGCACTCCCTTGGCAGGCCGTACCACGTTCTCACACCTGTCCACCTTCACCACCGACCACTTGGTCGTCGATTCCCACTGCGGCGGCATGATTGGCGCGAAGCTTAAGCTGGCCGGTTGGGACGCCCTTATTATTGAAGGCGCATCCGACAAGCCCGTCTACATCAAGATCCTCAACGACAAGATCACCATCGAAGATGCATCGTTCGTTTGGGGCATGGGCACCCGCGCCACCACCGAAGGCATTTGCCGCAAAGATGGCAACAAGTTCGCCGTTGCCGCCATTGGCCCCGCAGGCGAGAATCTGGTGCCGTATGCATGCGTCATCAACTCGCGCAACCACTCGGCAGGCGCTGGCCTGGGCTCCATCTTGGGCTCTAAAAAGTGCAAGGCAATCGCCATCGAGGGCGACGGCAGCGTGAATGTCGCCGACCCGAAGGCCATCGCCGAGCTTTCCGACTACATGATTTCCGACATCGTGGGTTCCAACAACAACCACGTCGTGCCTTCCACCCAGCAGGAATGGGCTGAATACTACGACAAGGGCAGCCGTTGGACCGCTCGCAAGGGCCTGTACTGGGCTCAGGCAGAAGGCGGCGCCATTGAGACGGGCGAGCCGAAGCCCGGCGAGCTCAACACCGTTGGCTACCGCTGCATGAAGTCCACCAAGGACGACGGTCCCGACGCCGAGAAGTACACCATTAAGATGAACGGCTGTCACAGCTGCCCGCTTCACTGCTATTCCGACATGCGCATTCCCGGCTCTGCCGAGCATGGCGGCTTCGAAATCACGGGCAACACCTGCGTGCCGAACTTCCCGTACCTGTATATGATTCCTATTCTGAAGGATCAGGCAGGCGGCGTGGTGAACAACTCCGAGGACGGCGTTATTTGGAACCAGGTCATCGGTTCTACGGTGGACGATTTGGGCCTGTGGTGCAACTACGCACAGCTCTACCGCGACCTCGCGCATTGCATCTCTGCCGGCATCTTCAAGCGCGTACTTCCCGAAGACGAATACAACATGTTCGACTGGGACGCGTTCAAGAACAACGACCCGTCCATCATGCCGAAAATCCTGCGTCACATCGCGCAGAACGACAACGAGATGAGCTACATCGCGCACGGCCCCATCGTGTGGTGCAAGCGCTGGGACGACATGGAATGGTTCGACACCACCGCGAGCCAGTTGATCAACTACCGCGGCTGGCCTGTGCACCACTCGATCGAGTGCTTCGGCCAGGTTGGCGGCGTGTACAACATGATGTTCAACCGCGACGACATGATTCACTCCGCTGTTAACTTCCAGGGCTGCGGCTTGCCTATCGAAAAGAAGCGCGAGATCGCCAAGGAAGTTTGGGGCGGCGAAGACGCCATCGACGAGGACAAGAACTACACCCCGATGAACGAGCATAAGGCGAAGTTCTGCTGGTGGTCCATCGTCACCGATGTGCTGCATGACTCCCTCACCCTGTGCAACTGGGTGTGGCCTATGACCATGAGCCCGTCGAAGTCCCGCGATTACCGCGGCGACCTTGACCTTGAAGCGAAGTTCTACAAGGCGGTCACCGGCGAAGATATCACCACCGAAGAGCTCTACAAGCGCGGCGCGGCCATCATGACCCTGCAGCGTGCGAACACCATGCGCGGCATGAAGACCAACGATTTCCGCGGCGTGCATGACACCATCACCGAATGGCCGTTCACCAAGGACCCCGATATCCAGCCCTTCACCGCTGGCACCGATAAGATGGAAAAGGAAGACTTCCAGACCGCTCTTACCATGGTGTACAAGGAGTTCGGTTGGGACGAGAAGACCGGCGCACCGACTGCCGAGTGCCTCGACAATTACAACCTGACCGATGTGAAGGAAGACCTTCAGTCCAAGGGCCTGCTCTAGGCATAACCCTGCGGGCGGCCCACCTCCCCTCACCGTCCGCTCCTTCTTTTGGAAGCCCGCCATTGCGCGGGCTTCCTTTTTATCTTTTATATCGACAGAAATGTCAGGAGCCTTCTTACCATGCAAAGAATCTTGCCCTTGTAGACAAAAAAGGGCGGAAAAGCGAATTCTCGCCCGTGGACAGCATGAAGGCGCGAACCCCGCCGGCGCACATACGCGGGTTTGCCTGACGAGCACGGACATCGGGGGCTTAATTTACCAATGGCGGCAGTTTTGACCACGACTTATAGCGAAGTGGTCAAAACTGCCGCCATTGGTAAAAATCACCTTTGCGAAACGCCTTCGATTGCGGCTCGTTTTTACGAAACCCCAGTTGAGAGTGGTTCCTAAGGCCAAAGTAGAATTCTGGGCGAAAGCGAATCGAGTTTTAGGTCACGAACAATTACCAATGGTCACGGTTGGGGGTGCGCC
>CAKUEV010000021.1 GCA_934646845.1 uncultured Slackia sp. | reverse complement strand
ATTCGAGCGTGATCATTTCCACGCCTTCGGCAATGGCGCTTTCAATTTCGGCGTCGAGCGCGGTCATGTCGGCTACGCGGCGACGGTAGACGCACGACACCTCGTCGGCACCGGCGCGCACCGCCGTGCGCACGCAGTCCATGGCAACGTTGCCGCCGCCAATGACGGCCACGCGTTTGCCGGTGAAATCGGGGTAATCGCCATCGCCGATGCGACCCAGCAGATCAACGGCGGAAATGACGCCCTCGGCCTTCGCGCCGTCGATGCGCAGGCCTTTGCCCTTTTGAGCGCCGATGGCAACATACACGGCATCGAATTCGTTTTGCAGCTCAGCCATGGCCTGGGTGTCGACCTTCGTTTCGAGGCGAACCTCGATGCCGCCCACGGCGAGAATGGCGTTGATGTCTTCATCAAGACGCTCGCGAGGCAAGCGATATGCGGGAATGCCGTAGCGCAGCATGCCGCCGAGGTGCTTGCGGGCCTCGAAAATCACTACGTTGTGACCCATGAGCGAAAGAAAATATGCGCAGGTCAAACCGCTGGGGCCGCCGCCAATCACCGCAACGCGACGGTTGGTTTGGGCCGACCGCTTAGGCACGGGAGCCTTGTCGGCCGCACAGGAATCGACCGCGAATTTCTTGATGCCGCGAATATTGATGGGGGCGTCGAGCAAGCCACGGCGACAACGGCGCTCGCACGGATGCTCGCACACGAGCGCGCATGCGGTGGGCAGCGGGTTGTCTTTGCGCACCATGTTCACGGCGCCAGCGTAATCACCCGCCGCAACAAGCGCGATATAGGCCGGCACGTTCACATGCGCTGGGCACAGCGCCTCGCACGGAACCTTCTGCTCGGTGCCTTCGGTGCAAGCGTGATTTTCGATGTGGCTCGCATATTCGTCGGCGTGGGCTTTAAGGCCCGCCAGGAATTGGGCCGCGGCTTCATAGCCAATAGCACAGTCGGAGGCATCGCGAATCATTTCCGCCAAAACGCGGGCGCGGTCGAGATCGGCGGCCGTCGCCTTGCAGTCGAGAATGCTGCGCACCAGCGAGGCAAGCTGGGGCAGGCCATCGCGGCACGGCACGCACTTGCCGCACGTTTGAGCCGCGCCAGTCTCGAGCAGCGTCAGCTGTGAGGCGACCGGGCACATGCCCGGGGGCGTTGCCGAAATGCGCCGAGCATAGGCTTCGAGTTCAGCCGATACGCCCGAGTCGCTCGCCCCTTTCACGGCCACGGAAAGTTTGGTCATAATACCCCCTTTATAGAAAAACCCGCGCGCTTCGGAACGCGCGCGGGCCGAATTCCGTCAGGCGCATAATTTTAAGACGCGAAGACACATATACCCAGACAAACCCCGTAAATGGCACTGGGAATGCACCAAATGCGCACCCTGTAACACGACTGTAACAAACAAGGGATGCCGTAAGGCTATTCAGAAATATCGTCGACCATGATATACATGGCTCGGCAGGGCGGAACGTCGCGCTCAGATTGCCCGAACGCCGACCAACGCGCGCAATAGCGATGCAATAAGGTATAATAAAAACGTGCATGCAGGAGGAGCGCCAGGCGCAGAGGCATCGCTGGGGCCAACAGTCCATCAGTCAGGGGAGCTGACCGTATATGTCGGAAACCAATCTGGCAGCCTTCGAAAAAATCATCAAAGCACTGCCGTCGTGTGTTTACTACAAAGATACAGAGGGAAAATACGTTTTCGCCACGCACCATTGGGCCCATATCGAACATCCCGAAGACCCAAATTGGAGCATAAAAGGCAAAACCGATTTGGACATTCGCAAGAATAAAGAAAACGCGCTGCTTGCCATGGAGCAAGACCGTCACATTCTGAAAACGGGCGAGGGCGTTTCGTACGTGATTCAAGAGCAGAACGGCGACCAAGTCGAATACCTCGAGCTTATTAAGAACCCCGTGCACGATGATAACGGAAACATTATCGGCATCGTGGGACTGATCAATAACATCACCGAGCAAGAGTTGATGCGCCAGAAGCTGGAACGGTATGCGCGCACAGACGACTTGACCGGGCTTCTAAACCGTCGAGCATTCGATGAATGGACGCGTAACGAACTGTCCAATACCGAATTCCCCATCAGCATTATTGCGGCCGATTGCGACCATTTGAAAATGTTCAACGACAGCTTTGGACACGATGCCGGTGACGAGCTTATTCGCAGCACGGCCATGTTACTCAATTTGGCAAAACCATCGCGGGCCCTGGCCTTTCGCGTAGGCGGCGACGAATTCAGCGTCATTGTTCCTAGCTGCACGCGCGAGCAAGCCGACGAGATCCTCGAGCAGCTTATCATCACGGCAAATACGCTTTCCATAGAAGACCGGCCCATCAGCGTTTCGATAGGTATTGCTGTCATGGAGTCGCCCGACGACGACTTCTTAGCAGTACTGCACCAGGCCGATCTGGATATGTATGAATCCAAGCGTCGCCACCACGAACATTTGCTCGAGATATACGACTAAAGGCTTCGACGGGTCGTAGAAATTGCGGCCCATTTTTTTGGCCGATGCAAAGCGCCGCCGCCCCACCCCATGTGCAAAAAAGGCGAACCGTTCTGCGCGGTTCGCCTTTTTTCGAAAGTACTGCCATCGGTGCCCTTGGCAATAACACCGGTGATGCCGCTGTCGGCGTCGCCCACGAGCTGCTTGGCCTCGGTGCTGTAGAAAATATCGATACCCTGCTCCTCGGCGTAGTCGGCCAGCGCGCGCATGCCATCGCCAGTGTTATAAGGCCTGGGGCCGAAGCCGATGGACAGATAGCTCATAGGATAATCGTTCACGGTTTGCACGGTGGACGTCCACTTCTTGGTGGTGTCGGAAACCTGCGCGCCAACCTTCTGGGCCAACTCGAAAATCCAGGTAATGGCCTCACCAGAGTTCTTCGCCCACAGCTCTACCTGAGCGCGGTTACCGCGGAATTGGTGCTCTTTCAGCAGCGTGGACACCACTGCGGAAACGCCCGCGGGGTCGGAGCCATCGAGCAGAATGCCCGTGGCGGTGTTGCCTTGGGAAATTGCGGTTGCCTCTTTTTGGATAAGAGCGACGGTTGCGCCGGCTTCCTTGGCCGAAATTGCCGCAGGCACGCCGGCGGCACCAGCGCCCACGATTACAACGTCGTATAAAGAGCGCCGGCAAGGAAACGCCCGCGGAATAGGCAGCAACCAACCGCAGATACGAAAAGGCCCGCTGAGAAGCGGGCCTTTGAGAATTCATGGAGCCGTTGACCGGACTCGAACCGGTGACCTGCTCATTACGAGTGAGCTGCTCTACCAACTGAGCCACAACGGCGCATGGCGTTCGTAACGCGAATGAATATATTACAGGAACTCCCGCGCGCCGTCCAGAACATTTCCCAACTTTTGGAGAAATTTTTTGAAAAGGCTGAGCAGGAGAATTATCCAAATGCCGCTTTCGCACGCCGGACAGCGAGAAGCCGCCAGGTACCCCATATTGCCTTGAGGCAGAGGCGCCGTACTTCGGTACGCAAGCCGAAGGCCGAAAGGCAAGATGGAATGCATGGTGACGCAAAGCATGCTCAATCACAGCCGTTACGAACCTATATGCTTTTCGTTGTTGAAAAATGGCTGGGCCACCAGGATTCCTGGCCGCGCTACGCGCGCCCCGACCCCTCAGGCTAAAGCCTTCGGGCGAATTCCTAAAAACTGCCCACTGGGCAGTTTTCTTGACGGAATTCCACCTCATCGGTTCGAACCCTGGTGGCATAAAACACACTTAGCCATAGCCGTTACGAACCTATATGCTTTTCGTTGTTGAAAAATGGCTGGGCCACCAGGATTCGAACCCGGACTAAGGGCACCAAAAACCCCTGTGCTGCCATTACACCATGGCCCAGTAAGAAAAAGGCGGGCTGAGCCCGTCTTAGAAAAATCGGTGGTGGGCCGTGAGGGAATCGAACCCGCGGCCTTGGGATTAAAAGTCCCCTGCTCTACCAGCTGAGCTAACGGCCCACATACACGACGCGATTACGCGCAGGAATGAATTGTACCCGTACACGCGCCCGCCGTCAATGAGAATTTCTTTCGCCCAATATCGTCACATTCGCACCAAACGCAAGGCAAAACGAAGTTCGCATTCTCTGCGGAAAGAGCAAAGGCAACTCCTATCGAGCAAAATGCCCACGCGAGTGGGTTGCGACAGCGCAACTCGCAATTTGCCAAACAACAAGACAGAAGGCCTGCGACAATTCGCGCCGCAGGCCTTCATGGCTTCTTACTGCTTATATACCGGGGTTGCGGTTTCGTCGTAGCCGATTTTTTCCTTATCGGCGTTCAGCGCAGCTTCGGCTTCCTTCATCTGAACCTTCACGGCTTCATATCCCGTACCGCCATACGTCTTACGGGCGGCAACGATGGTCTCCATGTCGAGCGCGCTCACGATATCGGCCTCGAACAGCTCGTTAGCCTGCTTGAATTCGTCAAGCGTGAGGTCTTCCAGGCCCTTGTGGTGCTTCTCGCAATACAGCACGAGCTCGCCAACCACTTCATGCGCCTGACGGAACGGCATACCCTTCTTAGCCAGGTAGTCGGCCACGTCGGTCGCAGCCGTGAAGCCCTTGCCGGCCGACTTGCGCATCTCGGGCACGTGCAGCTCCATGCTTTCGATCATGCCCTCCATGCACACCATGCAGTCGTGCAGGGTTTTCGCGGCATCCATGGCTCCTTCCTTGCACTCCTGCAAGTCTTTGTTGTAGGCAAGCGGCAGCGACTTCATGGTTACCAGCAGCGCAACCAAGTCGCCCACCACGCGGCCCATCTTGCCGCGCGTGAGCTCGGCAAAGTCGGGATTCTTCTTCTGCGGCATAATCGACGAACCCGTGGCGAAGCTGTCGGAAAGCGTAACGAAGCCGAATTCGGTAGTGGACCACAGAATGATCTCTTCGCACAGGCGCGACAAGTGCATCATCGAGACGCTGCAGGCGTATTCAAGATCGAGCAGATAGTCGCGGTCGGAAACAGCATCCATGGAGTTCGGAATGGGATGATCGAAACCGAGCAGCTCGGTTGTCATGTGGCGATCGAGCGGATACGTGGTGCCGGCAAGCGCCGCGGAACCCAGCGGATTGGCATCGGCGGCGTCGAAGGCAGCCACGAGACGTGTGAAATCGCGCGTGAACATCCAGAAATACGCGAGCATATGATGGCTGAACAGCACGGGCTGGGCATGCTGCAAATGCGTGTAACCAGGCATGATAACGTCGAAATTGTCGCAGGCCTTGGCATAAATCACGCTACGCAGCGCACAGTTCTGGGTAAGCAGCTCATTAAGCAGGTCTTTCGCATGCAAACGCGTGTCAGTGGCAACCTGGTCGTTACGGGAGCGGCCCGTATGCAGGCGCGCGCCCGCAACGCCGACGTCTTTGATCAGCGTTTTCTCGATGGCCATATGGATGTCTTCGTCGTTGATGTCGAACTGGAAGCGGCCCTGGGCAATCTGGTTCTCAATCTCGACCAAGCCCACCTCGATTTTGTCGAAGTCGGCCTTGGAGATGATGCCCTTCTCGCACAGCATGCGGGCATGCGCGAGGGAGCCCTTGATGTCCTGCGAATACATCGACTTATCGACCTGCAACGATGCACCGAACGCCTGGGTAAACGACCCGACGCTCTTCTCAAACCTGCCGCTCCACAAAGCACCCATGGAATAGCCTTTCTTGTTTCAAACGGACGCCCGCGCGCCGCAATACTCTTATATAAAAGTGCGGGCCCGAAAGCCCGCACCAACTTCAATGCGTTTCGAACAACGCTCTATTCTAGCGTGGAATTACAGGTCCTGCGCTTCGTGGCCCTGCTTCTCCGCCCAGACTGCAAACGGCAGCGCGGAGAGGTCGATGAAGCCCTTCGCGGCCTTGTGGTCGAACGTGTCGGCGGCGGTGTAGCTCGCCAGACCGTAATCGTAGAGCGAGTGGTCGCTCATGCGGCCAGCCACGGTGCAGCTGCCCTTGTACAGCTTCACCTTCACGGTGCCGGTGACGAACTTCTGGGTTTCGGCGAAGAATGCGTCGAGGGCGTTCTTCAGCGGACTGAACCACTGGCCGTAATACACGGTGGTGGACCACTGATGCTCGAGGTTGAGCTTGAAGTGCTGCGTCTCACGGTCGAGGCACAGGGTCTCGAGAGCCTTGTGGGCCGCGATGAGCACCTCGGCAGCGGGGGTTTCGTAGCACTCGCGCGACTTCACGCCAACGAGACGATTCTCGACCATGTCGATGCGGCCGCAGCCATGCTTGCCAGCGAGAACGTTGAGGTCCATGACGATTTGCAGGAAGCTCTTCTCTTCGCCGTTGAGCGAGCAAGGAACGCCCTTCTCGAAGCCGATTTCGACATATTCAGCCTCGTTGGGAGCATTCTCGGGATCGACGGAAAGGGTCCAGATGTCCGCGGGAGGCTCGTTCCAGGGATTCTCGAGCGCGCCGCATTCGATGGCGCGGCCCCACACGTTGTCGTCGATGGAGTACGGAGAAGCTTTGGAAGCCTTCACCGGAACGCCGTGCTCGGCAGCCCAGTCGATTTCCTCTTCACGGGTGTGAAGTTCCCAGTCACGAACGGGAGCGAGAATCTCGAGCTTCGGATCGAGGGCCTTGATGGCGGTTTCGAAGCGAACCTGGTCGTTGCCCTTGCCGGTGCAGCCATGGGCGATGTACTTCGCGCCGTACTTGTGCGCGGCCTCGACCATGTGCTTGGAGAGCAGCGGACGAGAAAGGGCGGAAAGCAGCGGGTAGGTGTTCTCGTAGAGGCCGTTGGCGGCAAGCGCCTTGGTGAGGTACTCGCTGGCGTATTCCTCGCGCATGTCCATGGCTTCGGAAGCGATTGCGCCGCACTCGAGCGCCTTGTTCTTGATGTACTCGAGGTCGGCCTCGTCCTGGCCAACGTTGCCGCAAATAGCGATAACGTCGAGGTTCTTTTCAACCTGCAGCCACTTCAGGCAGCACGAGGTGTCCAGACCGCCGGAGTATGCGAGTACAACTTTTTCTTTCTCAACCATTGTTGTGCCTTTCTCATTCCGCCGCCAAGGCGGCGGCAATTTCAGATCAACGTTTTCTCCGTGCGTGGGTTGTGTTTCGACCCCGATTGGATGCTCCGTTGCACGAAAGCGGAGCCAAATCGCTGCGGCGAGGCAACTGCGGGCAACAAAAAACCCGGCAGGGGCCGGGTGTTGTCATGTGTCCAATTGTATTGCGACAAAAATAAGGGATTACCTTATAAGGACAGCAGACAACACACGCGCTCGTCGCAGCGTGTTTCGTCGGCTCTGGCGTCGGAGAGAAGCGTTGGTGAAGTTGAAGAACATCGCGCAGCTCCTTTCCTTGGTCAGTTCCTTACAGGCGATGATTGCGGGCTTCCCCGCCACTCCAGTACGTTGGAGTGTGACAGTGAGAATATTCGAGGCATGCGTTAATTGCAACCCCAATTCACAAAATAGTCGAATTTTTTAGTTTTATGCATAAAACTGCCAAAAACAAAGGGGCGACGCTTATAGATTTGAGACGTTGATGCAAATTAACGGGAATGCGCTCGGTTGAAACATGCAAAAACATGCATGAAGTGCCAGCTTTTTCATGCGCATAAAAAAGCTGGTGCACCGGCCCAAAGAAGGCCGATGCACCATAAGAGAGGACGTTTTGCCGCCCGATGATTTTGATTTCGCCACTTATTGTACGGTTTTGGTAGCCACCAAGGCAACACCCGTGCCGGCAACATTTTCGAGCAAGGTGTCGCCTTCGCGCACCGGCGGCTGCACGCGCAACGCCCGGATTTCCTCAAGCGCCGCGAGCATGCGATTTTTCGCGATAGGCTGGGCCGTTTTCGCGCTTACTGGGCATAAACGGCCATCGACGGGCACCGCGGCCGTGACCATGCGCACAGGATGCGTGGCCTCTTGGCGTGCGTAGTCCTTGCCGCGGCGGCAGGTATAGCCAACGACGCCCGTCACGTCCAAACCCGCAGGGCCCTGCTGCAACATAACCGTAAGCTGGCACCCCAAAGGACAGCAAATGCACGTGTACGTTTCCTCGTAGGCGCGGGAAGGCAGGCCCGTTTGCACGGGATTGCCAGCATGGCCGCTTTGCATGCCCTGCCAGCGAGGCGGATTATTCTGGACATTCTTGCCATCGCCTGCGGAAATTCCGCCATTGAGCTTGCTATTCACGGTTCGCCTCCTCCCCTTGCGCGCTCACAGGCGCGGTTTTTGTCGCAACGCCCGATTCGGTTGCGCTGTTCGGCCCCGTTGCGCCGTTCGACTTCGCTATACCGCCAGCCTCTGGCGCGTTTTCCGAGCCATCAGATCCGCCAGATTTCGCTCGGTCGTTCGCTTCCTCAGCTTCCTTCGGCTCAATGCGAACCATGATTTCCTTCGCGCCGGCAAACGCATCACCCGCAAGCGCGACGCTTTGCATTTCAGCGGGAACCGCCACGAGCACGCGACGGCGCTTCACGAGCTCGACCTCGCCATTCGCCAGGCGTTTTTCAATGACGATCGACGCATTTTCGAACGGCGCCGATGTGCGGAAACGCAGCGTGACGCGGCTCGTTTGAGAATGCACGAACTGCGGAACGATATAACGCACGCCATCGCCTGCGCGCGTGGGGGCGGATCCTTCGCGCGATGTAGCCGCCGGCGGCGTAGCATGGGGCGTTACGGAACGGCGAAGCGCCCGGCGTGCGGCCGATGCTCCCGCATGGTCGCCCTCGTCGGACACGAAATCGACCAGGTCGTGAATATGGAGCGCGTTTCCGCAGGCGAACAGGCCCGCCGCGCTCGTCTCAAAATTGTCGTCGACGATGGCGCCGCCCGTCATGGGGTCGAGCGCCACACCTGCGTCGGTCGCAAGCGCATTTTCGGGAATAAGGCCCACGGAAAGCAGCAGCGTGTCACACGGAATGCGGCGCTCGGTGCCTGGAATAGGCGCGTAATGGTCATCGACCTTGCTCACGATAACGGCTTCGAGCTTCGAGGCGCCTTCAATGCCCACGACCGTCGTAGACGTATGCAACGGAATGCCGAAGTCATCGAGGCACTGCACGATATTGCGTCGCAGGCCGCTCGGCGTGGGGTTGATTTCGAATACGCCGGCCACGCGCGCGCCTGCGAACGTGAGGCGGCGCGCCATGATGAGGCCGATGTCGCCCGAACCAAGAATCACCACATTGCTGCCCGGAGCGCAACCTTGCAGGTTCATGAAATTCTGCGCCGATCCGGCCGAGAACACGCCCGCGGGGCGCGTGCCCGGCGTTCCGAGCGCGCCAGCGCCGCGTTCACGCGAGCCCGTCGCAAGCACCGCCGCACCCGCAGAAATGGTTTGCTCGCCTTGCGGCGACACGATTTCAACCGAAATGTCGCGCGCGCCTTCGCCACCGTTTTTCACGCGCAGCACGCTTGCATCGCGAACAACGTGCACATCGAGACCCTCGAGCGTCGCGAGCTCGCGCGAAGCATATTCGGAACCGGTGAGTTCCTCGCCAAAACGGTGCAAGCCGAAGCCGTTGTGAATGCACTGCTTCAAAATGCCGCCCTGGTGGCTTTCGCGATCGACGAGCACCACGCTCGCGCCCTTGCGCGCAGCCGAAGCGGCCGCCGCGATGCCCGCCGCGCCGCCGCCGATAACGGCGACGTCGTATTCGAGCGAATCGCGCGAGGAATGCGCGGCGATTGAGGCTTCGGAGGCCTGGAAGGCGCTGGCTTCGGGAGCGCTGGACTCGACGTCGGCCGAAGGGACTCCCGCTTCGAGACCGTCGGCCCTCCCTTGATTGGTTTGGGCATTCGAGCGCAGGATCTCTTCCGAAGATTCGCTTGCGCCTTTGAGCTTCGCAACCACATCGGAAACAGCACCAACGGCGCGGTTCGATTCGTTCCGCACGAGATCAACGTAGTTTTTGGGAGCTTCCGCAACGAGGCGCGAACCAGCGAAGCGCTTCGGCAACTCACTTGGGGCGACACCCGCCTCGCGCGCCACGACCTTTGCAAGCTCGGGCATGCAGAAGCCACCGTGGCATCGGCCCATAGTTGCGCCCGTGCGCCACTTCAGCGCGTCGAGACACAACACGGGCAGCTTCGTATGCAGCGCCGCGACGACATCGGCTTCGGTCACCTCGTTGCAGCGGCAAAGCATATGGCCCGCATCGGGGTTGGCCGCGATAGCCGCGCGACGCTCTTCTTCACTCATGTTCTTGAACAGCGCAGGCAGCTCCAATACGGGGTTGAACTGGGGGTTTTCCGCAGCATTAAGCTTTTCGGCAATGCGCGCAGCCACATCGACCGCAACGGCTGGCGCCGACGTCAGGCCCGGCGACTCAAAGCATGCGATATCGAAGAAGCCCGGGACGCCCGACACCTCGCCGATTTCGAAATCACCCGTATCGCCCGTCGCGCGCACGCCTGCAAACGTGGTAATGCGTCCGCGCATATTGAGCGAGGGATACGTCTTTTTCGCAGCGGCCGTGATTCCAGCCAGGCCATCGGCGGTGGTTGACGTGGCGTCTTTGTCGCTTTGAGCCACGGCGTTCGGGCCAACGAGCATGTTGCCATGCACGGTAGGCGCCACGAGCACGCCCTTGCCCGCTTTCGTGGGGGCCTGGAACATCGTATGCGCAAACAGGCCGCCCATATCGGTATCCATGAGGTTGTATTCGCCGCGGCGGGGGGTTATTGAAAACGCGTGCGGCGCCACCATGTCGTGGATTTCGTCGGCATGCACGCCAGCGGCGTTCACCACGACGCGGGCATGCACCGCTTCGGCAACGTCGCCCTGCGCGCCTTCGACATGAAGAATGTAGCCCTCGTTTTGCGCGGGGTCAGCGGCGACGGACCGGGTGAAGCCGGCGGCTACGGATTGGGCGGAATCGGCGGTCGGAGCCTGCGCGGACTCGATGCCTACAACTTTGCTTGAAAAATTGAATTCGACGCCATTGCGAGCCGCGTTTTCGGCAGCGCGAAACGCCACCTGATACGGATCGCAAATCGCTCCCGCGGGAACAAGCAGCGCACCGAGCGCCTCGGACGACACGTTCGGCTCAAGCTCGCGAAGTTCCCGCGCGTCAATTACGCGCAGGCCCTCGACGCCATTTTGCTCGCCCCGCTCGCGCAACCCGCGAACCGCCTCGAGCTCGTCTTCCGTGAAAGCGAGCACCATCGAGCCGTTGTTGATATAGGGAAATCCCAGTTCGCGCGCCCATTGCGGGTACAACCTCGCGCCTTCCACGTTATAGCGCGCCTTGCGGGTGCCGGGCTTCGGGTCGTAGCCCGCATGCACGATTCCGCTGTTCGCGCGCGTGGCGCCATCGGCCACGTCGAGCCCGGCCTCGAACACTGCAACTTTCAATGCGAAACGAGCGCATTCGCGAGCCACGCAACAGCCCGCAACGCCCGCTCCCACAATGGCGACATCCACTTCGCGCATGGAGCCCTCCTAGCGACGGTAACGGGATAATGCTACATCAGTGAACTATTTTCCGCGACATCGTTGGGCGAATTTGACCAAATAGAGGGGCGGACGTTTGAATGCTACAGCGTCTCGTTGCGCTCGAAGAACGCCGCGGCGTTTTCGAAGCAGATGGCGTCGGCGATTTCTTTGCCGAATTCATGCGCGAATAGCGTATGCAGCTCGCCCACGCGTTCCGCAGGCTCAAGCCAGCTCGGCACATCGCAGCCGTCGTAATCGCTGCCAAGAGCGATAGCGTGCTCGCCACCGAGTTTCAGGAAATGGTCGATGTGGAACAGCACGTCGTCACGCGTGGGGTCGGCGCCGTCTTCGCGCACAAAATCGCGGCAGAAATTAAAGCCTGCAATGCCGCCGCGATCAACGAGCGCACGGAACATGTCGTCGGTGAGGTTGCGCGGGTGGCCGCACACGGCGCGCGAGTTCGAATGCGACGCCGCGAACGGGCGCGAGCTCGCCTTCACCACGTCCCAGAAGCTCGTGTCGTTCAGGTGCGACACGTCGACCACCATGCGGCGCTGCTCCATGGCGTGCACCACCTGGGCGCCGAACGTCGAAAGCCCATCGGTCGTATCGTTGCCCGACGCGATGGCGTTTTTGCCGTTCCACGTGAGCGTGAGCATTTTCACGCCCGCGTCGGCGGCCGCATGCAGACGATCGAGCGAACCTTCGATGAACGATCCGCCTTCGACCGTAAACACGCCGGCGCATTTCCCGCCGTCGACAATGCTACGAATGTCGCGAGCGTCGCGCACTTGCTCGATAAGCACCGCATGCTCGGCGAGCTGCCCCTGAAAGAAATCGCGCACGGCGCAGAAAACCTGCCAACCCCAATCGGCCGGCATATGGTCGGGGATGAACGCCGCGAAGCACTGGCACCAGGCATACTGGGCTTTCGCCATGCGGTCGAACGCGATATGGCAATCGTTGCTCGCGAGCGACGACATGCGCGCATCGGGGATCGCAGCGTCTTGCTCCATGAAGCCGGCATCGGGGAATGCCTTGTGCAAGGCGAGCCTGTCGAGCGTGTCGCAATGCAGGTCGAAAATATAGGTCGGTGCGGTTTCAAATGCCATAGTTGCTCTCCTTTGCTCGATGCGGCCGAACGGGCAAGGTGCTGCTCGGTGCAGCGCTCGGCGCTGGTACCCCACATTGGTACGTTCGTTCAATCATCGGACATGATAGTCCCGTTTTTCAGCACGGCGGGCTTTTCCAAAGCAATGAGCCCTCTAGCGCACCCAATTCCCATTCACCGCCGAGGGCACTCGTTTTTGTCCCGATTTTCCCTTTTCTGGCACAAATTTGCGGTTGTGAACGATGGAGGATGCCTTGGGAAGGGCTTTCCGTACCTTAGCAATTCCGTGAACTGGGGTTTTGCATTTTCCCGAACACGATGGAGCTCATGGAATCATTCACAACCGCAAATTTGTGCCAGAAAATCGTTTTTCGGGACCAAAATAAGATTTTGACCCCGGATAGTTCGCCTGAAATACTTAGTCCCGAGCAAACCACAACCATGCGACCGACCTGAACCGCCCGATCGGGGCCACACAGCCCAGGCTGCTCGATTCAGACCGATCGACCTGGGTTACTCGACCTGGGCAATCCATGCCGCGTATTCATCGAGCTTGCCCGCGAGCATTTTCGCGTAGCGTTCCTGAATCGCCTTCGTTATAGGACCCGGCTTTGGGCCTGTTTTCCCAGGCTTGCCAATTGCGCAACCATCGATTGAAGAAACCGCAACCACGCCACGCATCACGTCGCACAAAAACAGCTCGTCAGCAATGCAAAGGTCGGCGCGCGTCATGCACTCTTCCACGACGGGAATGTCGAGGTCCATGGCAAAGTTGATCACGGTGTCACGTTCGACCGACTCGCGCACACCGCACGCGAGGGGCGGCGTGGAAAGCACGCCATCGCGTACGGCAAACACGGCTTTGCGCGCGCCGGAGCATACGTCGCCCGCCTCATTCAGAAGAATCGGCTCGTCAAAGCCACGCAGCCTTGCCTCGCGCAGAGCGAACACCGCATTCGCGCGCGACGCGGCAAGCTCGGCCTGCGGCGGCAACGCGTTGTTTGAAATCGCGCGCCACGAAGAAATGCCCGCAGTGACCATCTCGGAATCAACGGCGAAATTGGGATCGTTCGCTTTCCCAGACGCGCCGTCGCAAGCATCACACGGAACGCCGCGGGAAGAATCGCCCTTGGATGAAAGCGCCCCCTCCTCGCCGGAGGACACTTCGTCTAAGCTAGAAGGACGGTCGGCAACGCGGCATAAGCCGTCGTCATCGGAAAGCGAATCGCCACAACCGGAGTACGCATCACTTTCTGCAGAGGCTAGATCACCCTCGCTCGAAAACGGCATGCAGAATACGGCAACGCTCGGCTCATCACCCAAAGGAAGCAGGCGGTCGGCCGAGGCCACACCGGTAAAATCCGCGACGAAGCGCACGACACCTTCGTCGTGCCCGTTGGCCACGCTCGCTTTCGCGACTTTAAGAGCGGCTTTTGCCAGCTTGCTCGAGGTGTACGGCAGTTCGATGTGCGCGATTTTCGCCGAACGCTCGTACTGCTTTACGTGGTCGTCCACGCGAAACACGAAGCTGCCGCGCTCGTTCGTGAACAAGGGAGCGTCCTCAAGCGCAACCATGCCGCCCGCAAGCGAAGCGCACGAAATCGCGCATGTCGCCTCGGCGGAAGACACGAGTTTGCCGTCGAGCCATATCGTTTTCGTTTCCACAAAATTCCTTTCGGAACATAATAATAAGAGGGCCCAGGGAGACGTCGTCGAACCGTTCCGACGCCTAATCGCCGTACACGTTATCGAGCGCGGTATGGTCCCACTTCACGGGGGCGTCGCATTCCTGCACGCTGCGAATCGCGAGCACCTCCATGGCGTCGACGACAACCATGCCGTGCGATTTCGCAGGCGCATTGATCACGGAAAGCTCGGTGCAGCCAAGAATCACGCTGTCGCAGCCCTGCTCGCGCAAATGGGCGCTCACCTCGTCGAACGCGCGCATGTTCGCGGGGCGGCCGCGCTTTACATCGTCGTAAATAATGCTCATGACCTTCGCCTGGTTTTCGGCATCGGGCAGCACCGCCTTCAAGCCGCACGCCTCAAGCTCGCTCTGCAGCACGCGCGCGTGCCCCGTACCATCGGTCGCCATAATGCCCACGCAACGCTTGCCCGCAAGAGCCAAATAGCGCGCCGTTTCGCGCGGCATGTGCACCAGATGCGCCGTTTGCAAGCCAGCCGACCATTCATCGCTGCGATAATGCCCGGTCACGCACGGCGTGGCGAGCACCTCGCATCCCAAATTCTCAAGCTCAAGCGCGGCCTCGTGCAACGGCGGCAAATATGACTCGTCGCTTTTGCCCAGAATGAATGCCGTGCGATCGGGCGTTTGCGGACGATTTAAAATGGTGATATCGAGGTGGTCCTGATCGGTTTCCGCCTCGGTAAGGTCGATAACGCGCGCGAACAGGGTCGCCGTAGCCGCCGGACCCAATCCGCCAATAATTCCGAGCTTCTTGTAATTCTCGTTGCCCATACGAAGCCTCTTTTCCTACCGTTTGGCGGTTTGCTGCGCTTTCACGCCGCTCGCCCGCCCAGCTCCCTCGGTTTGCTGCCATGAATTATAATCCGCAAGGTTTCAACGCCATTGCAACAGTAAAGATACGGTAAGGAATCCATGGACCCCATAACGCTGCTCATCGTGTGCCCGCTTGTATTTCTGGCGATGCTCGTCGACGCCATTGCGGGCGGCGGCGGGCTCATCTCACTCACTGCGTACCTGGTGGCTGGCCTGCCGCCACATGTGGCGCTCGGCACCAACAAAGTCTCGAGCGCCATTGGCACCGTTGTCGCCACTGCCCGATTCGCGAAAAGCGGCCTCATCAAAATCAAACTCGCGATTCCTGCCGTGATTTTCGCGCTCGCGGGTTCGTTCATCGGCGCCAAAGTCGCGCTGCACACGCCCGACGGCGTCATTCAAATGATTATGGTGTTCGCCCTGCCTGTGGTCGCCTTCTTCGTGCTGCGCAAACGCGCGCTCGACGTGCCGGCCGATGCCGTCATTTCCACGAAAAAACAAATCGCCATCATTGCCGTCTCGTCGTTTTTCATCGGCATGTACGACGGATTCTACGGACCCGGCACGGGCACGTTCATGCTGCTCGCCTTTACAGCGGCGGCGAAATTGCCCGTGCGCGAAGCGAACGGCGAAGTGAAGTGCGCGAACCTCGCATCAAACGTCGCCGCGCTCGTGACGTTTGCCGCCAACGGCGCCGTGTGGTGGGGCCTGGGCCTTATCGCTTCGGTGTTCGCGATTGCCGGCAGCTATGTGGGTTCGGGGTTGGTTATGAAAAACGGCGCGAAAGTCGTGCGCCCCATCATGCTCGTCGTGCTTGCGCTCTTGTTCGTGAAAGTACTTTACGACCTGGTATTTTAGGACTGCGGTTTTCAACCTTTGGCGATTTGCGCCCTACAGCGCCACCTTTGCGCCCCGCAGCGCCGCCTTGCGCGCTACGGCGCCGACCTTGCAAGCCCGATAGATTGCATTTCTCTTCAGGAGCCGCGTGCGAAGGAACCTCGCGAGGGCGGAATTTTACCAATAGCGCCAGTTTTGACCACGATTTACGTTGAAGTGGTCAAAATCGCCGCCATTGGTAAATTTTCGCATGATTCAATGCGCGTCCCGCGCTCGCTCGGCTCGCTTGCTTCGCGGCTCTTGCTTTCAGAATCTTGCTCACCTGAGGTTTTGTTGAAGCGACCATCTTTGAAAGAGCTGGGAAGGGCTTCGCGGGAATTAGATTTACCAATGGCGCCAGTTTTGACCACTTGGGGGTGCGCCCCAAATCCTGGAGAATTTCTCGAGGAGGAATCAGAATGGCATACCCAAAAGAAACAATCGACGAG